>DASTOI010000462.1:0-8891 GCA_035762585.1 Myxococcota bacterium | reverse complement strand
CGACCTCGATCGCGGCGACCTCGCCTCCGCGGCGCGCAATCTCAAGATGGCGCTCACGTTCGAGCCGACGAACGAAGGCTTCAAGAAGAAGGCGGAAGAGGTGCGCCTCGCGCTGCGCAACGCGCCGCCGGGCCCGGTGGGTCCTCCTCCGATTGGGAGATGACACGAGCGGATTGCTCCATCGAGCGTCTCCTCGCCTCTCTTTCCCGTTCTTCACTCGCCTTCGGCTCGCTGCGCGCGCCGACATGCATCGTGCCCTGACCTGCGTCGCGCTCGGCGCTTGCGGTTCCCATCGAGCCCGCGGTCGTCGCCACGTAGGCGGAGCAAGATTGGGGCGCCTGCGATGTCGCGTCTCAGCCCGCGAGACGCTGCCCCGTAGCCGACGCTGCGGGCGTGGGCCATCTTGCCGCCCTTCACACCACACCCAGGAGCTCTCGCCATGCCCGATGCCCAAGCGGCCAAGAAGCCGCTGCCGGCCGTCGATTTCTTGAAGCTTCCCGACGGCGGCGATCCGTATCTCGAAGGCCACAAGTGCGGCGCTTGCGGCGCGATCTTCATCGGCGCCCGCGACGTCTGCTCGAAGTGCGGCGCGCGCGATAAGCTCGCCGCCACCAAGCTCGCGAACACGGGCAAGCTCTACGTCTACTCGATCGTGACGCGCTCGTTCCCGGGCATTCAGGTCCCATACATCTCCGCGGTCGTCGATCTCGACGGCGGCGGCACGGTGAAGGGCAACTTGATCGGGATCGATCCGAACCCGGAGAAGATCAAGTTCGGGATGCCGGTCGACGTGGTCTACAAGGACGCCCTCGGCCGCAAGGACCGCGAGGGCAACTCCTATGTCTCGTATTTTTTCCAACCGCGCGCGTGAGCACGGACCGCGGTCCGCGCAGCGAGGCGAAGCCGAGCGAAGGCCGAACCCGCAAGGACCGCGAGGGCAACTCCTACATCTCCTACTTCTTCCAGCCGCGCGCCTAACAAAGACGCGAAGGAGTTCTCGATGAGCGACGTATACGTAGTCGGAATCGACATGCTGAAGTTCATGAAGGCCGGCCAGGGTCCGGCGGTCGACGTGATGGGCGCGCAGGCCGCGCTGATGGCGCTCGACGACTGCGGCCTGAAGATCCAGCAGATGGAGGCGCTCTACTGCGGGAATCTCGGCCAGGCGAACGCGATGGTCGGCCAGCGCGTGCTGCAGCAGATCGGCCAGACCGGCGTGCCGGTCGTCAACTGCGCGAACGCCTGCGCGACCGGCGCGACCGCGTTCCGCGAGGCGTGGATGTCGATCAAGGCCGGCGTCTACGACTGCGTGCTCGCGGTCGGCGTCGAGAAGATGGGCGCCGGCCTGCTCGGCGGCGCGGGCGGCGCGACCGGCATTCCGAAGGAAGGCCTGCTCGGCTCCGGCACGATGCCCGCGGTGTTCGCCGAGGCCGGCATGGAGCACAGCCGCAAGTACGGCACGACCTTCGCGCAGTTCGCGAAGGTGGCGGTGAAGAACCACCACCACAGCACGATGAACCCGAAGGCGATGTACCAGATCGAGACGCCGCTCGAGACGGTGATGAACGCCGAGATGATCGCGTACCCGAACACGAAGCTGATGTGCTCGGTGAACGTCGACGGCGCAGCCGCAGCGGTGATCTGCAGCGAGAAGAAAGCCAAGGAGCTCGGCCTGATGAAGCGCGCGGTGCGCGTGAAGGCGAGCGTGCTGACGAGCGATCCGTGGCAGGAGCGCGATCTCGTGATGCCCGACGTGAACACCTGCACGCGGCTCGCGGCGAAGAAGGCCTACGAGATGGCGGGCATCGGCGCGAGCGACATCAACCTGGTCGAGCTGCACGATTGCTTCGCGACCGCCGAGATCCTCCACTACGAGAACCTCGGCTTGTGCAAGGACGGCGAGGCGGGCCAGATGATCGACAGCGGCGCGACCGCGCTCGGCGGCAAGGTGCCCGTCAATGTGTCCGGCGGCCTGCTCTCGAAGGGCCATCCGCTCGGCGCGACCGGCATCGCGAACATCTACGAGGTCTCGACGCACCTGCGCGGCGAGGCGGGCAAGCGTCAGGTCCCGAACGCGCGCTTTGGCATGACCCATGTGATCGGGCTCGGCAGCGCGTGCGGCATCCACATCCTCGAGAAGGTCGCCTAGCCGCGACTTCTCAGGCCGTGTGATCTCGAGCACGGGCCGGTCGACGCGGGTCGGCCGGCCCGTCGCGTTTCTTTCGTTGCGATGCGAGAGGCTCGGTTTACTCTGCGCGCCGTGCGCAAGCCCGCTCTTCTTCTCGCTTCGGCCGTCCTCGCGCTGCTCACGCTGACTGCCGGCTGTCCGGGCGATGCGCCGACCGAGGGCTCCGCGCCCGACACGACCGCCGCGCAGGCCGAGCCCGCGCCGGCGCCGAACTCGACGATGCCGCCCGCGAGCGAGCGCCGGGGCATGCCAGCTCCCAAATTCGAAGGCCGCGCGCTGGACGGCTCGCCGCTCTCGATCTCGAAGCTGCTCGGCAAGCGCGCCGTGCTGTGGGGCTTCAATCCGGAGATCCCCGGCGCGCGCATCCTCGCCGGCGCGCTCGCACAGCTCGCCCCGGAGCGCACCCGCGAGAACTTCCAGATCATCGGCTTCTCGCAGGGGTCGAATGCGGAGACCACGCGCGCCTTCCTCGCAGACGCCGGCCTCGAAATTCCTGTGTTCCTCGACGACGCGGGCTCGTTCTCCGCGCGGATCTACCGCCAGCCGCAGCCAGCCTGGGCGATGTTGATGGATGCGGACGGAAACCTGATCTCGGAGACCAGCTTCTTCCCGACCGACGTGCCCGAGCCGGAGAAGGCGGTCGCACAGATCTTCCGCGGCTGGCTCCGCCTCACGGCGCCGGGCGAGCTGCCGCTCGCGCCGGACTTCGACGCGGAGCGCTTCGGCGGCGGCTCGTTCCGCCTCTCGTCGCTGCGCGGCAAGCCGGTGATCCTGATGTTCTTCCTCTACACGTGCCCGCACTGCCACGAGGCGCTCGAGTCTCTGCGCGACGACCTCGCAAAGCTCGATGCGAGCAAGCGGCCGACGCTGGTCGGCGTCTCGACGTACGGGAGCGAGAGCGCGGTGCGCGAGGAGCTCGAGCGCGGCGAGATCGACATCTTCGACGTGATCGTCTCGGATCCGGACGTCGGGATCCGTAACAGCTACGGGGCGCTGCAGGGCGTGCCGGTGACGCTCTTGATCGACCGCGAGGGCCGCATCCGGTCGCGCACGCAGGGCTGGCGCGCCGACCGCGACGCGGCGCTGACGCGGATGCGCGTCGCGAAGCTCGCGGGCGCGACGCCGCCGATGCTGCTCAGCCAGAGCGGCTACAGCGGCAACGATTTCTGCGCGGTCTGCCACGAAAGCGAGGCGGCGACGTGGGAGCTGACCGCGCATGCGACCGCGCTGACGACGCTCGCGAAGCACGGCGCCGATGGGCGAAGCGACTGCGTCAGCTGTCACGTCGTCGGCTACGGGCAGCCGGGCGGCTTCTCGATCGCGCGCCCGGAGCCTGCGCTCGAGAACGTCGGCTGCGAGACGTGTCACGGCCGCGGCGGCCCGCACCTCTCGCCGAACCACGTCGCGGGCGGGAACTACGAGCCCGTCTGCGCGACCTGCCACACGCCGACGCAATCGCTCGGCTTCCAGCACGCGACGTTCCTGCCGCGCGTCTCGCACGCGAGCCTCGCGAAGCTGTCGCCCTCCGAGAAGCAGGCGTTCATCGCGGCGCGTGGCAAGCCGCGCAACGACCTCTTGCCGGCGGACGTCGCGAAGGTGGGCAGCGACGCGTGCGCGAGCTGTCACGCCATCGAGTTCGCGAAGTGGAAGGCCTCGGCGCACGGAAAGAACTCGCCCGAGATCGGCTGCGAGACGTGCCACGGCGGCGGCGCCGATCACGTCGCGGAAGGAGCGGCGCGGAAAGGCACGATCACGAGCCTCGCCGACAAGTGCGGCTCCTGCGCGATGACGCAGCTGTGCGGCAGCTGCCACAGCGCCGAGCGCGAGCCCGACTTCCAGTTCCACATGCGCGAGAAGATCGAGGCCCAGCGTCACAGCGATCGCGAGCTCCAGGGCTTGGTTTCGCGAGAGCTGCCGAAGGCGAACGTCGCGGCCGTGCTCGGCGAAGCGTTCGCGGCGGCCGGCGGCGGACGCTGAGATGCAAGCGAGGCGCGCAGCGAGGCGGAGGCGCAAGCCGAGCGCGCAGCGAGGCGAAGCCGAGCGGAGTCGATGCGGCAGGAGCCGAGCGAAGTGAGTGCGGGAGCGCGGGCGAACGTCACGAGCGCGGTAGCCAGCGGCGTCGCGACGCTGACGATCGATCGCGAGGACAAACGCAACGCGCTCGACCGCGCGACGCTGCGCGAGCTCGAGGCCGCGCTCGACGCCGCGGCGAACGATCGCGCGGTGCGCGCGATCGTGCTGCGCGGCGCAGGCGACAAGGTGTTCTGCGCGGGCGCCGATCTGAAGGAAGTGCTCGGCCACGCGAGCATGGACGAGAGCCGCCTGCACTTCGACGGCGTCGTGCGCGTGATGCGTGCGATGGAGCGCGCGCCGCAGCCGGTGATCGCGCGCGTCCCTGGCTTCGCGCTCGCGGGCGGCTTCGGGCTCGCGGTCGCGGCGGACTTCACGATCGCCGGCGAGAGCGCGCAGTTCGGGCTGCCGGAGATCTCGCTCGGCCTGCTGCCGCTGATGGTGAGCGTCCCGATCCTGCGCGCGGTCGGCAGCCGCAAGGTGTTATTGGATCTCGTGCTGACGGGCCGGCGCGTCGGCGCGCAGGAGGCGCTCGCGCTCGGCATCACGACGCGCGTCGTGCCCGATGCGCAGCTCGACTCAGAGATCGCGAAGCTGTGCGAGACGCTGACCGCGTACTCGCCCTCGACGCTGCGCATGGGCAAGGAGGCCGTTTACACGATGGCCGAGATGGAGGCGCACGCGGCGCTCACCTATTTGCGCGAAGCGATCATCCTCACCTCCCGCACCGAGGACGCGCAGGAAGGCATCGCTGCGTTCTTCGAGAAGCGGAGGCCGAAGTGGACCGGGCGCTAGAGCCCGAGGCGAAGGCGCTGCTGCGCGCTGCGCGCGCGCGCCTCGCGGAGTGGGTCGAGGAGGAGCTCGCGTGGGAGCCGAAGCGCGCCGCCGAAGCTGCGCGAGAGGCTCCGAGCCCGCAACGAGTCTCCGCAGCGGGTTCCCTACCTGGAGCGCGCGAGATCGCGGCGCCGGCGCGCGCGCCTTCCCTTCCGCTCGGAGAAACGCGCTCGCTCGAGCAGGTGCGAGCGACGCTCGGCGAGTGCACGCGCTGCCCACTGCATCAGGGGCGGACGAAGATCGTGTTCGGCGACGGCAACCCGAGCGCAGAAATCATGTTCGTCGGTGAAGGGCCCGGTGAGCAGGAAGATCTCAGCGGCCTCCCGTTCGTCGGTCGCGCGGGCGAGCTCCTGACGCGCATGATCGAGAACGGCCTGCAGATCCCGCGCGCGAGCGTCTACATCGCGAACGTCGTGAAGTGCCGGCCGCCCAACAATCGAACGCCGCTGCCGAACGAAGTCGCCGCCTGCCGCGAGTTCCTCGACGCCCAAATCGACGCGATCCGCCCCAAGGTGATCGTCGCGCTCGGCAAGCCGGCGACGAGCTTGTTATTGGGCCGCGACGTCTCGATCACGCGCGTGCGCGGAACCTGGCACGACTACCGCGGCTTCCCGGTGATGCCGACCTTCCACCCGGCGTTCTTGTTACGGCAGTACACGCAGGAGAACCGGCGGCTGGTGTGGGAAGACCTGAAGGCGGCGCTGGAGCGGACCAAGGCCCCGTAGCTCACGGTCGCTCGGGCACGCTCGCGCTCTGCTTCGCGCGGAACTCGTCGAGCTTCTTGCGTACGGCCGGATCGCGGCCCGCGATGATCGCGCCGGCGAACAGGCCCGCGTTCTTCGCGCCAGCTTTTCCGATCGAGAACGTCGCGACCGGAATGCCGCCGGGCATCTGTACGGTGCTGAGCAGCGCGTCGAGGCCCTGCAGCGGTGAGGAGTCGATCGGCACGCCGAGCACCGGCAGCGTCGTGTGCGCGGCGGTCACGCCAGCGAGATGCGCGGCGGCCCCAGCGCCGCAGATCACGACCTGAATGCCGTTCGCCTCGGCATCGGCGAGGAAGCGGACCAGCCGCTCGGGCGTGCGATGCGCGGAGATCACGCGCACGTCGCTCTCGATGCCGAGATCGCGCAGCGCCTCTTCGGCGGCCTTCATCACGTCGTAGTCGTTCGCGCTCCCCATCAGGATTCCGACGCGTGCGGGCACGGCGCGCTCCTCGTTTGAAGGCTGCGCAATCTACGCTACGAGGCCACGGACAGGGAGGCGCCATGCGCGCAGTCGTCTCGAAGTCGCCGGGTGAGCTCGTCGTCGAGAGCGTGCCCGATCCGAAGCCCGCACCCGGGCAGGCGGTGTTGCGCGTCGCGGCATGCGGCATCTGCGGCAGCGACCTCCACCTCCATCAACACAAGCTATTGCCGCCCGGCGCGATCATGGGGCACGAGTTCGTCGGCGAGGTGATGGAGAGCGCCGGCCCGCTGCGCGCGGGCGAGCGCGTATGCGCGATTCCCAATCATTCGTGCGGCGTCTGCGAGCGCTGCCGCTCCGGCCTCGGCGCGTACTGCGCGACGCAGCAGCCGATCGGGCTCGGGCTCCCGAACGGCGCCTACGCCGAGTACGTCGCGATCGCGGCGCACGAGGCCGTACGCGTCCCCGACGGCGTGAGCACCGAGCCCGCCGCGCTGGTCGAGCCGCTCGCGGTCGGCCTGCACGCGCTGAACGCGAGCCGGATCCGCCGGGGCGAGCGCTGCCTCGTCGTGGGCGCTGGGCCGATCGGGCTCGCGATCGCGCTCTGGGCGCGGCATTTCGGGGCGCGCGAGGTGATCGTCTCGGAGCGCGCCGCGGGGCGGCGCGCGCTCGCCGAGCGGCTCGGCGCGACGCGAGTCGTCGACCCCGTCCAGGAAGATTTGGCGGCTGCGCTCGAACGCGCTGCGCCCGGCGGGCCCGACGTCGTGTTCGAAGCAGTCGGCGTACCCGGGCTGATCGACGAGTGTGTCGGGCGCGTGCGCTTCCGCGGGCGCGTGATCGTCGCGGGCGTGTGCGTCGGCGCGGACTCGATCACGCCGGTCGCGGGCATCCTGAAGGAGGCCGCGGTCCAGTTCGTGCTCGCGTACGAGAAGGACGACTTTCAGTACACGCTCGACATGCTCGCGCAGCAGCGCATCGATCCCGCCGCGCTGATTACGGACCGCGTCGGCCTCGCCGGCGTGCCGGCCGCGTTCGAGGAGCTCGCGACGCCGCGAGGCCAAGGCAAGGTGCTCGTGTGTCCGGCGCTGTGACGCGAGGCGCCGTCACTGCGAGCACCGCGCTGTGCGGAATCCTGCTCCATCCGGCGGGCCACACGCGCTCGCCGGCGATGCACAACGCCGCGTACGCCGCGCTCGGCATCGACGCTGTCTACCTCGCGTTCGACGTGACGCCGGGCGAGCTCGCGGCCGCGATCGCAGGCGCGCGCGCGCTCAACGTGCGGCAGCTCGCGATCTCGATCCCGCACAAAGAAGCGGTGATGGCGCACCTCGATCGCGTCGACGAGACGGCGCGCGCGATCGGCGCGGTCAACACGGTGACGCGCGTTGGCAACGCGCTAGTGGGCAGCAATACGGATTGGCTCGGGGTCGCGCGCGCCCTCGAACGCGAGACGAAGCTCGCGGGAAAGACGGCCGTGGTGTTAGGGGCCGGCGGCACCGCGCGCGCCGCGCTCTACGCGCTGCGCGAGCACGGCGCGCGCACGATCGTGCTGAATCGCACGCCGGGAAAGGCCGAGGCGCTCGCGCGCGAGCTGGGCGCGCTGCGCGCGGGCGCGCCGGCCGAGCTCGCCGAGATTCCGCACGACCTGCTGGTCAACACGACCAGCGTGGGCCTGCGCGCCGACGCATCGCCGGTCGCGGCGGAGGCGCTGCGCTCCGACAGCGTCGTGCTCGATGCGGTCTACGACCCCGTCGAGACGCGCCTCCTGCGCGACGCGCGCGCCCGCGGCGCGCGAACCGTCTCGGGCAAGTGGATGCTGATCGAGCAGGCGCGCGAGCAGCTCCGGCTCTGGACGCAGCGCGAGGTCGAGGCGGATGTGCTGAGCGACGCGTTCGATCGCGCGAGCCCGACCTGAGCGCCGCGCACCGGATCGCGCAGTGCGCGCGGCGAGAACAGGCGCGCCCGAGCAACCTGGCTGACGCGCCTCACGAATGCGAGGACGACCCCGACCTGCACCGCCTCGATGCGCGAGTCGAGCCACGCAAGCGAAGCGCGCAGCGGAGGCGCCGTCCTCGGCGCCGGAGCGAAGTCAGTAAGGCGAAAGCGCAGGTGACCCCGCCTGCCCTACTTCAACTTCGCCTCCTTGTACACCACGTGCTTTCGAGCAACCGGGTCGTACTTCCTGAACTCCAGCTTGTCCGGCGTGTTGATCCGGTTCTTGCTCGTCGTGTAGTAGTGGCCGGTCCCGGCCGTCGATTCGAGCTTGATCTTCTCGCGCTTGCTCTTCTTCGCCATGACGGTGCTTCCCCTACTTCTTCGCCGGCGTGGCGACGAGCTCGCCGCTCTTCTTGAACACGCGGACCTTCTTGCCGTCGCGCAGCTCGAAGCGCACGCGGCCCGGCTTCCCAGTCTTCGGATCGACCAGCATCACGTTCGAGACGTGGACGAAGCCCTCGCGCTCGATGATTCCGCCCGCGGCGTTCTTGCGAGACCGGTTCGGTTTCAAGTGCTTCTTCTGGATTCGGACGCCCTCGATGCGCACGCGACCGGCGGCGGGATCCACCTCGAGCACACGGCCCTGCTTCTTCGTGCGGCGTTCCTTGCCGGCGATCACCTG
>DASTOI010000461.1:0-6300 GCA_035762585.1 Myxococcota bacterium | reverse complement strand
GACCTTCCTCCAGCCGTTCCTCTCGTACACCACGAAGACCGCCACGTCGTTCGGCTTCAACACCGAGTCGAGCTACGACTGGGAGCGCGAGGTGTGGACGGTTCCGCTGAATTGGAGCGTGAGCCAGGTGCTGAAGCTCGGCGGTCAGCCGCTGAGCGCGTCGTTCGGCGCGCGCTACTACGCGGAAAAGCCGCGCGGCGGGCCAGAGTGGGGCCTGCGTCTCGTCCTCACGCTGCTCTTCCCGAAGTAGCGGAGTCTTTGCCCGGCTGCGCGGCCGCTCGGTGATACGATGCGCCGCGATGACGAACGCGCGCCTGCGCTTCGCGACGTCGGCTCTCATCGCCTTGACGACTTCGAGCGGGCTCGCCTGCCACTCGATGGGTCCGCGCACGGTCGCGCGCTCGCGCTTCGACTATGCCGCGGCGATCGGTGACTCCTGGAAGCGGCTCATGCTGCTCAACATCGTGAAGCTTCGTTACGCGGATCCGCCGGTGTTTCTCGAAGTGGCATCTGTGATCGATCAGTACACGCTCGAGGGAATCGTGAACGCGAGCGGCGTCTTCCCGGGCGCGATCCCGGACGAGGATGTCTTCAGCGCGACTGCGATCGGTCGCTATGGCAACCGCCCGACCATCACGTACCAGCCGCTCTACGGCGAGCACTTCACGCGCAGCCTGCTGACGCCGGTAAAGCCGGCTTCAGTGTTCTCGATGGTTCAGGCGGGCTGGCCGATCGATGCGGTGTTCCGCGCCTGCGTACGCGCGATGAACGGAATCAACGCGCCCGGCTTCAGCGTCGACGCACGCCCGGCCGACCCGCGCTGGGAGCCGCTGCTCGCCGCCTTCCGCCGGCTCCAGCTCGCCAGCGCGCTCGATCTGCGCGTGCAGCGCGAGAAGGGCGCCGAGCGCGTGTTGCTCGTGATTCGCCCCGGGGTATCGGAGGAGCTCGCCGCGGACGGGCGCTTCATCCGCGAGGCGCTCGGCATCCAGCCGGGTCTCGGCGAGCTCGAGCTCGTGTTCGGGCTGCTACCGAGGAACGATCGCGAGCTCGCGATGCAGACGCGCTCGATGCTCGAGGTGCTCGGCGAGCTCGCGCTCGCGATCGACGTCCCGGCCGCGCACGAAGCCGACGGCAGGGCGGCTCCCAGCTCGCGAGGGTCTGCCGCGCCGCAGCCCGGCTTTCGCATCCACAGCTCGGAGAGCCGCCCGGGGGACGCGTTCGTCGCCGTGCCCTATCGCGATCACTGGTTCTGGATCGACGACCGCGACTTCCTCTCGAAGCGTTCCTTCTCGCTCCTGATCCTGGTCGGCGCGCTGGCCGAGAGCGGTACGCCCGCGCAGCTGCCGGCAGTCACGATCTCGACGGGCGAGTGACTAGAAGCGCCGCAGCGCGCCGATCAGCGGGCCTTCCATGCGGAAGTTCACGGCCCGCCGGTCGACGTCGAGTGAACGCCAACCGGCGCCGAGCTCCCAGTGTTCGCCGAGCGCGTAGGTGACGAAGCCTTGCGCGGACCAGCTCAGCTCGGAGGCGGAGCCGAGCTCGAAGCCGCCGACGTCGCCGGCGACGACCAGCCCGACCTTCGGCGTGAGCCGTGCCCGCATGCGCGCGCCGACCATGATGTCGAGCCAGTCGGTCGTGGACTCGAACTTCCGCCGGAAGGGCCCGAGCGGCGAGCCGGGATCGAGCCGGACGTCCAGCTCGTTCTTGAGCCACCAATAACGCAGGCCGGCGCGCACATCGATCGCGACCCGCTCGTTGCTCACGATCTCGTAGCCCGGCGCTACCTCGAAGATCAGCGTCTGTGACTCCGCGTCGACGGAGAAGTCACCCGGCGGCGCGCCGGGTAGGACGGAGCCGGTCGCCCGATCGCTCTCGGGCGAGAGCTTCAGGTAGATCAGGTTGGCCGTGATCATCACCCGGTCGTTACGGATCTCGATCGCGTTCAGGATCCCGAAGTCGAGCTCGTCGAAGATGTCGGAGAACTCCACGTCGAAGTCAGTCTGGACGCCATTCGCGGCGACGGTTCCGTCCAATCCGGCGCCCCAGAGATACGGCGCGACGCTCACTTCCCAGCCGCCGTCGTTCGCGGGTGCAGCCTGCGGGTCCGGCGGAGCGGCGTCTTGCGCGAAGGACGGGGCGGCCAGCGCGAGCAACAGGAACGCGCTGCCGAGAGAGACGCGAAGAAGCAGCATGAGAGTTCTCCTCCAGAGCATCGGAGCAGCGCTGGTTAACGATTGATCCCGTGCACCGCTACGCGGAGACGTGACACCGCGCCCGAGCTGCTAGGGCAGCAGCCCGCGCTTCTGGAGGTCCGCCCGCGCAGCCTCGGCGATGTCTGCGACGACCGCGTCGACCTCGCGCGGATTCAGCGTGCGGCTCGTGCCCGACCAAAGCAGCTTGTCTTCCTTCAGCGAGAAGATGTTGATCTGGAGCTTCACGATGGTGTCGGTGCGCACGCTGCCAGGGTCGTAGACGACGGCGCGCCCGTAATAACCCCAGAAGCCGCGCACGCTGGGCGGCTCGACGGTCACCTTCTGCTGGCTCGACACGAAGCGCATGATCACGACGCCGTCGTAGCCGACCTCCTCGACCTTGCGGCGCGCTTGCTCGACGTTCGCGAGCTCGGCGTCCTCGAGCAGCGTGTACGAGGGATACACCTTCACTTCGCCGGCCTGCGCGCGCGGCCCGGCCCGCATCGCGCGCTGCAGCGCATCCTCCGCATTGCGCCGGATGCCCTCGCGCGCCTGCGCGACCGTAATCACTTGGCGGAACGCGAACGAATCCGGAGTCGCCGCGGGGTCGACCCAGACGTTCTCGATGCGGGTGGTGGCGCACGCGCTGAGCAGGAGTCCGAGCGCGCCAAAAGTCAGAACACGATGCATGGTCGCCTCCTCCGGAGGGGCGCGATCGTACGCCAGCCCCTGTTGTGCCTCTACGGCTTGTGATTGAATGGCGGCGCCGCAGACATTCCCATCGCTGCGATTCGTCCTTGCGCGCTGCGGCTTTCGACTCATCTCTCGAGGAGCAGGCGATGCGAACCCGACGGAATTGGAGCGCGCTCGGTCTCGCGTTGGTGGCCGGGATCGCCGCAAACAGCGCCCGCGCTCAAGACACTGGCACGCTCGACAAAGAGAGAGCCGCTCAGCTCTTCCCCGCGAAGGCGCCGTACTCGCCATACGCCGGTCGGGCATTCCCGACGCGGCCGCTGTTTGGTGACACGCACCTGCATACATCGTTCTCGATGGATGCGGGTGCATTCGGCGCGCGCGTCGACCCGGTCCAGGCCTATCGGCTCGCGAAGGGGGAGGAGATCACCGCATCGAGCGGTCAATCGGTGAAGCTCTCACGTCCGCTCGACTTCCTGGTCGTCGCGGATCACTCGGATGGGATGGGCTTCTTCCCGCTGATCTTCTCGGGGTCTCCCGAGATCATGGCCGACCCGCAGGGCCGCAAATGGAACCAGATGATCAATGGCGGCCAGGGGGCTGATGCGGCGATCGACATCATCCGCAACTTCGGCGCGGGTACGATCTCGCGCGCAATCTTCCCGACACCGGGCACGCCGGCCTATCGCGGCGCATGGCAGAAGACGATCGAAGCCGCAGAACAGGCGAACGAGCCTGGTCATTTCACGGCCTTCATCGGCTTCGAGTGGACCTCGAATACCGGCGGAAACAATCTCCACCGCAATGTGATCTTCCGAGAGGACGGCGCGCGCGCAGGCCTCACCGAGCCCTACACCACGATGAAGCCGCTCGGCAGCGACGATCCGCGCGACCTCTGGAAGTGGATGGCCGCCACCGAAGCGAAGACCGGCAGCCGTGTTCTCGCGATCGCCCACAACGGAAATCTCTCGAACGGCTTGATGTTCCCGATCATCGAGCCCGTCGGCGGCAAGCCGCTCGACCGTGCTTATGCCGAAACGCGAACCAAGTGGGAGCGCCTCTACGAGGCGACGCAGATCAAGGGCGACGGCGAGACGCATCCGACGCTCTCGCCCAACGACGAGTTCGCGAACTTCGAGCGCTGGGACAAGGGCAACCTCGACCTAACAGTCGCGAAGAAGCCGGAGATGCTCGAGTTCGAGTACGCGCGGTCGGCGTTGATGAACGGCTTGCGCCTCGAGCAGAAGCTGGGCGTCAACCCCTTCAAGTTCGGAATGATCGGCTCGACCGATGCGCACACGGGGCTCGCCGCCATCGAAGAGGACAACTTCTGGGGGAAGACCTCGAGCTCCGAGCCGAACGAAAAGCGCGCTTCGCATCCCTGGGTGAGCGGCCCGGCGGGCACGATCATGGGCTGGGAGCAGACGGCGTCCGGCTACGCGGCGGTGTGGGCGACCGAGAACACACGCGCATCGCTCTGGGACGCGATGGAGCGCCGCGAAACCTACGCCACGACCGGCTCGCGCATGGTGGTCCGTTTCTTCGGCGGCTTCGACTTCACGGAGGCCGACGTGCACACGCGCCTGCCGGGCCGCGTGGGCTACGAGAAGGGCGTACCGATGGGCGGCGACCTGAGAAGTGCGCCGAACGGCGAAGCGCCGACGTTCCTAGTGGCGGCGGCAAAAGATCCGTTCGGCGCGAATCTCGATCGCTACCAGATCGTGAAGGGCTGGCTCGACGCGAAGGGTGCGGTGCACGAGAAGGTGTACGACGTCGCGTGGAGCGACCCGGAGACGCGCAAGCCCGGAGCCGACGGCAAGCTGCCGGCGGTGGGAAATACCGTTGACGCGAAGAACGTGACCTGGTCCAACTCGATCGGCACGCCGGAGCTGATCGCGGTTTGGAGCGATCCCGACTTCGATCCGAAGCAGCGCGCGTTCTACTACGGGCGCGTGATCGAGATCCCGACGCCGCGCTGGGTGCTGTACGACGCCAAGTATTACGGGATCGAGCTGCCGCCGGACGCGGTGACGACGACGACGGAGCGCGCCTACACCTCGCCGATCTGGTACACGCCCTGAGAGTCCTTCGGGAGCCGCTCCTTCACTTCCTGCTGATCGGCGCCGCGCTCTTCATCCTCTTCGAGCGGGTGGGCGGCGCCGGCGCGCGCGCGCCCGACGAGATCGTGGTCAGCGCGGGGCGCATCGAGCAGCTCGCGCTGGGCTTCACGCGCACCTGGCAGCGGCCGCCGACGCAGCAGGAGCTGGTGGGACTGATCGACGACTACGTGAACGAGGAGGTCCTCTACCGCGAGGCGCTGGCGCTCGGGCTCGATCGCGACGACCTGATCGTGCGCCGGCGCATGCGGCAGAAGATGGAATTCCTCGGGCAGGACAGCGCGCCTCTGCGGAAGCCCAGCGATTCCGAGCTCGTCGAGTTCTTGCGCGCGAATCCTGAGAAGTTTCGGGAGGAGCCGCGGCTCTCGTTCGTGCAGCTGTATCTGAGCGCTGCGCGGCGCGGCGAAGCAGCCGCGCGGGACGGCGCGCGGCTCGTTGCGGAGCTGAACGAGCGAGCGCCCTCCGATCTCGCGTCGCTGGGCGATCCGCTGCCGCTGCCGCAGGAGGTCGACGATCGCAGCGTCAGTGAGATCGAGCGGGAGTTCGGTGGCGAGCTGGCCGCACGGGTGCTCGAGGTGGAGCCGGAGCGCTGGGCGGGCCCGTTCGCGTCGGCGTTCGGCCTCCACGTCGTGCTGCTGCGCTCGCGCACCGAAGCGCGCCTCCCTGCGCTGGAGGAAGTGAGGGCGTCCGTCGAGCGCGAGTGGGGCGTCGCGCAGCGAGAGCGCGCCGAGGCCGAGCGCATGGCGCGGCTGCGAGAGCGCTATCGCGTCACGATCGAGCCGCCGGACGATCGGCGAGCTGTGCGCTGAAATGCGTTGGCTCGCCGTGCTCGTGGCGCTGGCGCTCACGACGCCCGCCGTCGCGCACGAGGTTCGCCCTGCGTATCTCGCGCTGCGCGAGCTCGCCGCGGATCGATACGACGCCAGCTTCCGTGTGCCGGCCGTCGGAGACATGCGCCTGAGTCTTCGCGCCGAGCTTCCGCCGGAGTGCATCGAGCAAGGGCCGCGCGCGGTCCACGCGGCGCCCGGCGCGTTCACGGAGCGTTGGACGATCGAATGCCCGAGCGGGCTCGCGGGACGCGAGATCCGCATCGACGGCCTCGCGGCCACGCTCACCGACGTGCTCGTGCGCATCGAGCGCGCGGACGGCACGACGCAGCTCACACGGCTGATGCCCTCGGCCCCGGCCTTCGTCGTGCCGGCGGCGCCCAGCCGCATTCAGCTCGCGCGCACCTACACCGCCCTCGGGGTCGAGCACATTTTGTTAGGCGTGGACCACCTGCTGTTCGTGCTCGGGCT
>DASTOI010000460.1:0-2473 GCA_035762585.1 Myxococcota bacterium | reverse complement strand
GAACCGGGGATCAGGGTTTTGCAGACCCATGCCTTACCACTTGGCTACGGCGCCCGAGCGCCGCGCCTGGCGTAAGCCGGGGGGCGGCGGGCGGCGGAAGATGGCGGAGGCGCCGAGGCGCGTCGACGGGAATTCGAGCCGGAGGCGGTCGGCGCGGCGCGCGGCCGGATCGGCGCAGGGAGCGGCCGCGGCGGGTCGAGCGCGGTAGGGACCCAACAAGAAAACCCGCAGCGGAGCGCGCTTCCGCGCGCCCCGCTACGGGCCCTCTTCCGCTCGACGGCTTCAGACCGGTTTCGCGTGGCACGCCTCGAATCGTCGAGGTGGCGGCCCACGCCTTCGGCGCCGGAGCGGCGAGGATCGAGAGCTACTCGTCGTTCACTTCGTGGTCGTGGATCTGGGAGTGGTGCGGATGGACGTAACGGCGTCCGATCCACAGGCCGGTCAGCCCGCCGAGCGCGCCGAGCACGATCGGCCCGAGCACGACGGCGAGCACCGCGACCACGACGAAAACTTCCACCATGTGGGGTCCCCGTGAAGGGCCGCCGGCGCGCGTCGGCGCACACGCGCCAAGGCGCAGTCCCGGCGGCAGCTGCTGGGCGCGGCGCGAAGCCGCGCCCACTCACTGGCCCGGCGGAGTCTCCTCCACGTGCGTTCCTCCCGATTTCGGCCGGTCGGCTCGCGATGCGATGGAACGAGTCCGAGGTCGTGGGTCGATCGGCGAGTGCCGCTCACCCTGGCTTCGAGCGGCTCGCTCACCATACACCCCGATCGAGAAGCTGGAAGGCTTTTCTCGGTTGCGACACCGTTGCCGGCGATGCAGTGGCTCCTGGTGTTCGGCTTCGGCGGAGTGGGCGCGGTGCTACGCGTGGCGATCGCGCTCGCGCTGCCGTTCCGGATCTTCCCTTGGGCAACTCTCGGGGTGAACTTCGCCGGCTGCCTCGCGATCGGCGCGCTGTACGAGCTGTTCGAGACGCATCCGCCGCTCGTGAACCCGTGGCGCATCGCGCTCGTCGGCGGGCTGCTGGGCGGCTTCACGACCTTCTCCGCGTTCGGGCTCGAGACGTGGCTCCTGCTTCAGTCGGGCCGCGCCCTCGCCGCTGTGTTCTACGCGCTCGGCAGCGTCGCGCTGGGCGTCGTGGGCGTCGCGGCGGGCATCGCGCTCGCGCGCGGCGCGTCGTAGCGTCGAGGCGCGCGCCGGAGAGTCCCGTGACGATCTCGTTCGATCCGCTGCGCGACGTTCGCCGGCCCGATCCGTACCCGCTCTACCGCGCGTTGCGCGACGAAGCGCCGGTGCATCGGGCGCCCGAGTCCGGTCACTACTGCGTCTCGCGCTACGACGACGTGCAGCACGTGCTGCGCTCGCCGGAGCTGTTCTCGTCGCGCGCGATGCTCACGGTGCTGCTGCCGGCGGGACCGGATGGCGAGCTGCCTCTGACGCCGCGGCTGCTGTGGTTCGCCGCGCGCCTGATGTGGAAGGCGCGCCTGAATCCGTTCCTGATGCGCAAGAACCCGAGCCTGATCTCGTCGGACGGCGCGCGCCACGACGCGCTGCGCGCGATCGTGAACCGCGGCTTCACGCCGCGGCGCATCGCGCTGTGGGAGGAGCGAGCGCGCGCGATCGTCGCCGAGTCGCTCGCGAAGCTCGATCGCGGCGACGCGTTCGACCTCGTCGAGGATCTCTCCGTTCCGCTGCCGGTGCGCGTGATCGCCGAAATGCTCGGCATCGCGCCCGAGCGCCGCGCTGATTTCAAGCGCTGGTCCGACGCGATCATCGCGACGTCCACCGGCGCGGCGCGCGCGAATCCGTTCACGCCGCAGATGCTCGCGACGTTCTACGAGGCGATCTCGTACCTCTCAGGGATCGCGCGCGAGCGCAGGCGCGCGCCGGCCGACGACCTGATCAGCGCGATCGTCTCGCCCGGCGAGGGCGGCGCGCTGCATCCACAGGACGCGATGCAGTTCGTGATGTTGTTACTGGTGGCCGGCAACGAGACGACGACGAACCTGATCGGGAACGCCGCCAATGCGCTGCTCGATCATCCGGAGCAGCTCGCGCGCGTCGCTGCGAACCCGGAGCTCGTGCCGGACGCGATCGAGGAGGCGCTGCGCTTCGACCCGCCGGTGCAGCTCGTGTTCCGGCTCGCGACCGCGGATACGGAGATCGCGGGCGTGCGGATCCCGAAGGGCGCGGTGGTCGTACCGCTGATCGCGTCGGCGAATCGCGACGAGCGGCGTTTCCCGGACGCGGATCGCTTCGACGTCGCGCGGCGGCCGCAGGGGCACGTCGCGTTCGGTTTCGGCAAGCACTTCTGCCTGGGCGCTTCGCTCGCGCGGCTCGAGACGCGCGTCGCGCTCGAGGCGCTCGCGCCGCGCCTGCTCGCGCTGCGCAAACGCGACGCCGAGCCGCCGCGGCTCGACTCGTTCCTCGTGCGCGGGCCGGCGCAGCTCGCGCTCGTGCCGCGGGCGCGCGCGG
>DASTOI010000459.1:0-4574 GCA_035762585.1 Myxococcota bacterium | reverse complement strand
GAGCAGCATCGCGAGCGCCGGACCGAGCACGAGCCAGCGCCGGTCCGGCTGATAGATCTGCCAAGTCACTTGCACGAGCCCGCTCGCGATCCACGCCACACAGAGCAGCGAGCTGCGGTCCATCACCCAACGCGCGCGCGCGATGAACGCGCGAGCGAGCAGTAGCGCGAGTAACAAGACCTGATAGCTCGACGCCTGCACGAAGGCGTCCGTCCCGACGAGGCGCCCCGTCGCGGTCGAGAGCCCGAGCAGGCCGAGCGCGTGGAGCGGATTCGCGGGCTTCGCGCGGTGGGAGTGCACGAGCAGGCCGTCGACGACGTCGCCGAGATTCGGGATCACGAGCCAGCCCAGCACGACGCCGGCGATCGCTCCGCCGCCGGCGGCGAAGAGTGCGGCCTCGCGGAGGATCCTGCGCGCAGCGCCGCTCTCCTGGGCCAGCCGGATCGTCCAGTAGCCGAGCGGCCCCACCAACGCGCCGGCGGCCCAGACCTTGGCGAGCACCGCGCCGGCGAACAGCGCGCCCGCCAGCGCTGCGAGCGCGGGACGCTTCGCCGCCGCATCGAGCGCGAGCAGGCAGGCCGTGAGCCACGCGACCATGAAGGGCTCGACGAATCCGGAGCGGTGATACGCGAGCGCAAAGGGATCCAAGCCGAACACGAGCGTCGCGAGCAGCGCGGCGTTCCTTCCGGCCGAGCGGCGGACGAACGCGTAGACGAGCGCGCAGGTGGCGAGGCCCGCGAGCGCGGAGACGAAGCGCGTCTGCCAGAGCCCGACGCCGAACGCGGCGTAGCTTCCGCGCAGCGCCGCAGTCCAGAGCGGCGCTCCGTAGAGAGGCGGGTTGTGCTCGTCGAGGATCCAGCGCCCGAACAGCGCGTGGTTTCGAGCGTTGTGCGCCCACCAGCCCTCGTCGGTCAGGTGATCGGACGCGAGCAGCGGCGAAGGGTCGGCGTCGAGTCGCGCGAAGCGCAGGCCCGCCAGCGCGACGAGAACGATCGCGAGCACGACCCACTCGCGCCGCGCCGACTCAGACCGCATAGAGCACGATGCCCGCGACGATCAGGCCGATGCCGATCGCGTGATCGCGATCGAGCCGTTCCGAGAAGACGGCTCGCGACAAGCCCATCACGAGGAGCTGAGACAACGCCGTGCTCATGTAGACGAGGCCGACGTCGAGCCCCATCAGCGCGACGAAGAAGCCGCCCTGGC
Source organism: Myxococcota bacterium (assembly GCA_035762585.1). Taxonomy (GTDB): domain Bacteria; phylum Myxococcota_A; class UBA9160; order UBA9160; family UBA6930; genus VGRF01. The sequence continues at coordinate 3,368 of DASTOI010000459.1, read as the reverse complement.
CGAGCGCGAACAGCCCGATGGCTCCCGCCAGCAGCGCGTGGGAATGGCGCTGCGACCACTGCTTGAACACGACCTGTCCCGCCGCCGCGGCGAGCAGCCCGACGCCGAGCGCCAGCAGACTCGCGCTCGCGGTCACTCCGGTCTCCGCCACGCAATCCACCCGCTCCCCGCCGTAATGAGCGCCGCGCCGGCGATTCGGGTGTGACTCACCGAGTCACCGAACCACCACGCGAGCGCCAGCATCGCGGGGAAGAAGAGCGCGGAGAGCGGGAAGACGGTGCTGAGCGGGTAGCGGCGATGGGCGACTCCCCAGACGCCGAGCCGCGCGACGTTGACGACCGCGACGGCGGCGACGCCCGTGAGAAGCCACAGCGCGGATGCCTGCGTCCGAGCATCCGCGAGCAGCTTCAGCAACGCGGCGCCGGCGATCTGAAGCCACACCGCGACGAGCATCAAGAGCACCGGAACCGCGCGACCCCGCAGCGCGCCGGGCATCATGGCAGGCACCCGGGCGCCTCGGCGAGCGCGCGCTCGAGCTGCGCGAGCTCCGAAGCCGGAAGCGCCTCGCGCCTCGATACCTGGAGCGGGGGGATCCGCCGCCGAACGTCGTCGGGCTCGACCTTCATGCCGAGCTCCCGCGCGCCGAGCTGCACGATGTGCTCGACGGGATCCCGGCAGAACTCTTCGTAGGCGAGGTCGACGAAGCGTTCGCCGAGCGCCGCGCGCTGCTGGTCGGCTAGCGCGACGTGAAAGCGGAGCTGGCGAACCACGTCCTGGATCGGATCCGCGAGCCGGGGCCGCGATGGATCGTCGATGCCGTAGCTGTCGCTCGCATCGCCGAGGATGTGCCTGCGCGCGTCGAGCAGAGAAGCGGCCAGCCGCAGCGGTTCGCGGCGGAGACAGACGAAGCGGGCGGTCGGCAGCAGCGCTCCGACGAGCGCGGCGCTCCCGTTCAGGCTGTTGTTCTTCGCGACCAGCGGGGCGTCCACGAGCGCCTCCCACGCGCCGAAGAAGCGCACGAGCGCGTCGGCGGCCTCGCGAGAGATTTCCGCGGGCGGCCGCGTGCGGTCGGCTCCCAGCCATCGATCCCACAGATAAAGCGCGTCGTTCGGCCCGCAGAGCCGCGCCGTCCTTCCGTAATAGTTCTTCAGCGTGACGCGTTCGGGGTGGATCGGACGCCCGAGCAACCGATTCGCCGTGATCGGCGAGCGCGGGAAGAGCGCCGTGAGGTTGTTGAGGTAACCGACGCGCAGCGCGCGGATCAAGGAGAGCGCCACGAGCGTCGTGCCGCTCCGCGGCGGGCCCATCACGAACAGGATCGGGCGCGTGGGCGCGCGCGCGCGAGCGAGCGTGCGCCGCTCGGCGCTCGACAACAGGACATCGACGGGGATCAGCAGCGGGCGGAGCGCTGCGCTCCCCATCGCATAGAGGGCCTCGGGGCTGCGCGACCGGAGCAGGCGAAGCGCGAGCCCGAATGGATCCGCGAAGTGCCGCGGGACGAACGCATCGCGAACGCGGCGGAACATCGTCGATGAGCGCTCCATTCCGCGCAGACCTCTAGCAAGCGAAGCGCGCAGCGAGGACCCGTGAAGTTTCCCTCACGGGTCGGAGCCGAGCGAAGTCGAACGGTGGCCTCTGCGTGCGCTGAACCCTCGGCGTGCGGTGATCGGGAATCCTGAGTCGGTCTCTAGCAACACCGACCGGCGCAGGTCACCCCAATCGCTGCGAGTCGCGCGGCGGGCGACGGTAGGCGCAATGCGCGAGCGGCCGCGTCGGGTCGCGTTCGCGATCAGCGCGGGTCGAGGCGCAGGAACGCACGCGGCGGGAAGCCCGTCAGCGCCCGGATCGCGAGCGGGAGGCCGTACTCGCGCGCGACGCGCTCGCGCTCCTCGCCCTCGACGCGCACCGCGCGCCTTGCGCTCCGCCGTCCCCCGCGAGCGATCTCGACCTCCGGCTGCGCGATCGCGCGGCGGTACCACGCGCGCGGCCAGTGGTTCGCGGCGACGTAGAGCCGCCCGCCGCTCTCCCAGCCCGCGACGACGGTGTCCTTCGCACTCCCGTTCGCGTCCGTCGTCGTGATCACGATCCATTCGTCGCCCGGCTCGAGGCCGGCCTCGGCTTGTCGCCTCCCCATGAACGCGACCAGCGACTCGAATCCGACGACCACGCCGAGGTAGGCGACGAGCGCGATGGCGAGCAGCTTCACGGCCTTCACGACTCACTCCCGAGAAATGGTTCGTTCGTCGCGGCCCGCGCCGGTGATCCACGCGACGCGGCCGCCGAGCTCGAGCATCGGGGCCGGCTCACATCGGTGGCTTCGTGAAGCTGCCTGCGATGCTCGAGCGGATCAGGCCCTGATCGACGAGCAGCGAGATGCCGCTGATACCGCTCGCGGCCGGGCTGCACAGGAACGCCAGCACGTCGGCCATCTGCTGCGGCGTCAGCGTCTCGACGCCCGCGTCCTCGCGGTAATTACGGCCGAAGCGCAGCCAGACGTCGGCGTTCGCGCGCGCGAGCGGCGTGTCGGTCGGGCCCGGCTCGATCGCGTTGATGCGGATCCCGCGCTTCAGCAGCGGGAACGCCTGCTGCGCGGTGTAGAAGCTCATCGCCTGCTTGCTGAACACGTACGTGTTCGTGTTGGCGTGGGATGCGATCCAGGCGACGGCACCGTTCCAGTCTGGGAGCGCCATGAGCTCCTTCAGCGCGGGGAGATTCGCCTGCCAGCCCATGCCCGCGACCGACGAGATCCACGCGACCGCCGAGCCGCGCGGCAGCGCGACGCGCTCGAGCAGCTTCTCGAGCAAGTAGCGCTGTGAGATGAAGTTGATCTTCATCAGGTGCGGGTTCCCGTCGGCGACGCCCGCGCACAGGAACACGGCGTTCAGCGGGCCGCCGATCTGCGCGAGCGCCGCGTCGACGCTCGCGAGCTGACAGAGGTCTGCGCGCACCACTTGCTTCGCGGCGTACTCGATCGGCGCCGCGTCGAGCGCGATGACCTCGCCGCCGAGGCGCGCGACGGTCTGCGCCGTCGCCGCTCCCATGCCCGTCGCCGCGCCGACCACGAGCGCGCGCCTTCCGTCGTAACGAAACGCCTCGACTCCCATTTCGTTCCCCTCCGCTCGCCTCCGGCTCGCTGCGCGCCGTCTGCGCCGCTTCGCGGCGCTGGACGGCTTGCTGGAACGTCCAGGGTCGCCTCTTCACGCCGTCGGCGGTTCTTTCTCGGTCTCGTCGCTCGCGGCGCGATCCCGCACGGTTCAATCTCTCCGTAACAACGCCGCTCCGCAAAACGGCCCGAACGAGTTGCTGAACACCGCGACGCGCGCGTCTTTCACCTGGCGCGCGCCGCACTCGCCGCGCAGCTGGCGCAC
>DASTOI010000458.1:0-4626 GCA_035762585.1 Myxococcota bacterium | reverse complement strand
ACGGCGACGGCGTCGGCGATCTCGAGGGAATCCGCGCGCATCTCGATCACCTCGCGTGGCTGGGCGTCGACGGCATCTGGATCTCGCCGTTCTTCCCGTCGCCGATGAAGGACTTCGGCTACGACGTCAGCGACTACTGCGACGTCGACCGGCTGTTCGGCACGCTCGCCGACTTCGATCGCCTGCTGCGCGACGCGCACGCGCGCGGCATTCGCGTGATCCTCGACTTCGTCCCCAATCACTCGTCCGACCAGCATCCGTGGTTCCGGGAATCGCGGCGCAGTCGCGCGAGCGCGAAGCGCGGCTGGTACGTGTGGCGCGACCCGGCGCCGGGCGGCGGTCCCCCCAACAACTGGATCTCGGTGTTCGGCGGATCGGCATGGGAGTGGGACGCGCCGACCGGGCAGTACTACCTGCACTCCTTTCTGAAGGAGCAGCCCGATCTCGACTGGCGCTGCGCGGAGCTCGAGCGCGCGATGCACGGCGTGCTGCGCTTCTGGCTCGAGCGCGGCGTCGACGGCTTTCGCATCGACGTCGCGCACCGGCTGGCGAAGGACCCCGCGCTGCGCTCGAACCCGCCCGTTCCCGGCAGCACGGACGCCGGCTACGGCGGGCAGCAGCACCTCCACGATGAGGACCATCCCGATGTGCACGCGCTCTTCAAGCGCATGCGCGCGCTCGCAGATGCGTACGACGAGCGCGTGCTGATCGGGGAGGTGTTTCTGCTCGACCCCGCTCGCGTCGCGAAGTATTACGGCGAGGGCGATCAGCTCCATCAGGGCTTCAACTTCTCGCTGCTCTCGGGCGAGTGGGCGGGCGAGCGCTTCCGCCGCGAGGTCGAGCGTTTCCAGGCCGCCGTGCCGCGGCAGGGCTGGCCGAATCAAGTGCTCTCGAACCATGACGTGCATCGCCACGCGACGCGTTACGACCACCCGCAGCTCGGCGAGGCGCGCGCGCGTCTCGCGGCGATGCTGCTCCTCGCGCTCCGGGGTACGCCATTCCTCTACTACGGCGAAGAGATCGGCATGCGCTGTGTGTGGATCCCGGAGGAGCGCCTGCGTGATCCGCTCGCGTTCACGCTCCACCCGAGCCTGACACGCGACCCCGAGCGCACGCCGATGCAGTGGGACGACTCCCGCTTCGCCGGCTTCGGCAGCGCGGAGCCGTGGCTTCCGATCCATCCCGACTTCGAGCTGCGCAACGTCGCCGCGCAGCGCGCCGATCCGAGCTCGCTGCTGCACCTCTATCGCGCGCTGATCGCGCTGCGCGCGGCGCACCCGGCGCTCTCGCGCGGCGAGCAGCGCACGCTGCCGGCGCCGCGCGACGTGTTCGCATTCGAGCGAACGCTCGGCGCCGAGTGCTTCGTGGTCGCGTTGAACTTCGGCGATGCACCGGCGGAGCTCTCGCTCGGCGAGGGCGCGCCGCGCGGCGGGCTGCATTCCTGCTACGGCGCGGCGCTGCCGTGCGACCTCGCGAAGATCGAGCTCGGCGCGGCCGAGGGCATCCTGCTGCGGATGGAGTGAGCTCGTCACGCGCGTCGCTGCGCGCGAATCCGCAGCGCAGCGCGCCAGCTGCGCACGTCAGCGTGCAGCTCGGGGAGTAGCGCGGTGATCGCGACTTCCTCGAGCGCGCTGATGACGGCGAGCGCGGTCGCGAGCTGGAACGGCCAGAGCGGGCCGTCCAGGAAGATCGACAGCATCGCGCCGGCAAGCACGATCGCGGTGCCCTTCGCGAGCCAGGTGTGGTAGCTCGGCACGCGGCGGAACTTCACGAGACCCGCCGCGAGCGGCAGCGCGAGGCTCGCGAGCAAGGTCGCGATCGCGACTGCGTGATCGTGAACGAACTGCGGCCGTAACAACCACGTCGCGATCGGTAGCGACAGCCAGAGCGCCATGTCGGCGCGGCTGTCGAGCTTCGCGCCGAGGGCGCTCTCGAGCCGGAAGCGCCGCGCGAGGAAGCCGTCGATCGCGTCGGTCGCGAACGCGGCGGCGAGCACCGCGACGAATGCGACCGGCGCGTCGGCGGCGGCGAGCAGCAGCAATACCGGCACGAGCGCGAGGCGCGTTGCGGTGAACGCGTTGGGCAGGCTGCGCGGCGAGAACGTCTCCTGAAGCGCACTGGACATCGGAGAGCTCCTTTCGAACGGTCGGGCGGGCACAGCGCAAGCGGCGTGCCGCGGCCGTTCGCCCGCGGGAAACGGAGACGGGACCGACAGTTAGGACGCAAACCGCCGGCCGGGGACCGCCCTCTCGATGTGCCGGTGCGTGCGTCGAGTGCCCGGCCTGGACACTGCTTGTCTGGCAGCGGCCGCGCGCCGCCCAAAAACTTACATTGTGTGCGCAATGCAAGTGCAATACGGTGGCGAGATGCTTGCGCCGTATCGCGTCATCCAGTGGGGCACCGGCAACGTCGGCGCGGAGTCGCTGCGCGCGATCGTCGCGCATCCGGATCTGAAGCTCGCGGGCGTCTTCGTGTATGCCGCCGAGAAGGACGGCCGCGACGCCGGCGAGCTGTGCAGCCTCCCGCCGACCGGCGTTCGCGCGACGCGCGATCGCGCCGCGATACTCGCGACCGCTGCGGACTGCGTCGTCTACATGCCGCGGCTCGCGCAGCTGGACGACGTCTGCGCGCTGCTTGCCTCCGGCAAGAACGTCGTCGCGACACCGTTTCTGTTCGATCCGTTCGCGTTGCCGGAGGCCGATCGCGCGAAGCTCGAGGCGGCTTGCGCGAAGGGGCGCGCGTCGGTCCACGGCACCGGCATCCACCCGGGCTTCGTCGGCGAGACGCTGCCGCTCGTGCTCTCCGGGATGTGCCGGCGCATCGAGCGCGTGCACGTGCAGGAGCGCGCGAACTGGAGCCTGTACGCGAGCCCGCACATCACGTTCGACAACATGCGCTTCGGACGCGATCCGGCGGACGCGACGCTCGACGCGAATCCGTTCGCGCGCTTCAACTCGCGCATCTTCCAGGAGCAAATCCGGCTGCTCGCGCGCGGGCTCGGCGGCGCGCTCGACGGGATCGAGGTCGCGCAGGAGCTCGTCGCTGCGCAAGCCGACTGCGAGATCACGGGCGGCCGCATCGCGCGCGGCACCGTGTGCGGCCAACGCTACCGCTGGATCGGCGTCGTGAAGGGACGCCCGGCGATCGAGATCGAAGCGCTCTGGACCGTCGGCCCGAGCTACCCGGACGCGTGGCCGAAGCCGAAGGACGGCTGGACCGTGACGGTCGAAGGCGAGCCCTCGCTGCGCGTGCACTTCATGAACGCCGCGAGCTTCGCGCACGCGCGCGAGCGATCGGTCGCCGAGCACGTGCATTCGGCCGACGTCGCGACCGCGATGCTCGCGGTGAACGCGATCGCGCCGCTGTGCGAGGCGCCGCCAGGGCTACGTACGTTCCTCGATCTCCCGCTCGTGCGCGGGAGCCGCGCGCTCGCACTCTGAGCCCGACGGCGTGACGACGAAGCAGTGCACCGCGTTCGACACGCTCCCGCGCGAGGAGCTGTTACGCGTCGCGCTCGAGACGATGCACGTCGGCCATCTCGTCGACCGGGCGCTGATGCCGCAGGTGTTCCTCGCGACGCGCGACGTCAACGTCGTCGACCAGGTCGCGATCGACGAGTGGATGGGTGCGAGCCCGGTCTACACCGCCCGGATGCGCCGGCTGATGAAGATCGAAGGCGACGGCGTGCCTGCGGTCGTGAAGGCGCTCCAGCTCGACTGCGGCTTCCCCCACCAATACATGGACGTCGGCTGGAAGCTGATCGACGAGGCACACGGCGAGTTCTTCTTGCTGCACTGCGGCGCGCTGATGGACGTCGAGCCGCACGGCGAGGCGCGCGTGATCGGCATGTGCCACACGATCGAGGATCCGACCTTCGACGCGACCGCGTACGCGACGAACCCGCGCGCGCGGATTCGGCCGATCCACCGCCCGCCGCGCGTGCCGAAGGATCGGCACCCGCATTGCCACTGGACGATCGAGATCGACCCCGCGAACGAGCCGGTCGGGCCGGCGAAGAACACGCGCGCGGTGGCGGCGCTCGCGCTCGCGCAGATCGAGAACGCGCGCGCGCCCGAGCGCGACGCGGGCTGGAGTGATTATGGGGGCGCCGCGAGCCCGAGCTTCAAGCTCGGGCAGCTCTCGAGCGCGACGCTCGCCGCGGTCGCGCGCGAGTACCAGATCCAAGTGCAGCTGCTCGCGTGCTCGGCGGAGCTCGCGCTAACGGAGCGCGTCGATGCCGCGAAGGCGCGCGAGGCGCTCGCTGCGCAGTGGGCCGCGGTCGGCTGGCACGCGGGCGCGCGGCTCGCGCGCGCGCTCGGCGTCGCGAACGGCGGCGCCGCGGCGGTTTCTCAGGTGTTGGGGCTGCATGCCGCGCTGCCTGCGGGCTTCGCGCGCGAAGTCGAAATGCGCGGCGATCGCGTGCGGCTCGCGCTCGAGCCGCAGCGCGCGGATCTGCTCGACCCCGCGCATCCCGGCTGGCTCGGCCTGCTCGCGCGCGGCGAGGCCGCCGGCATCGCGTGCGCCGCGCAGGGCGCGGATCCGCGCGCGCGCCTCGAGCAGCTCGACGTCGCAGGCGGCCGCGTCGTCGCCGAGCTGTCGGTCGACGCGACGCGCGAACCCGCGAAG
>DASTOI010000457.1:0-3682 GCA_035762585.1 Myxococcota bacterium | reverse complement strand
GCTCCGTGGCGGCGCTGCCCGACGCCCTGCACGACCTGCTGCGCTCGCCCGGCCGCAGCGTGCGCTCGCTCGCGTGGCGCGCGCTCCATCGCGGCGCTCGGCTCGAGCGGCCGATCTTCGTGATCGGCTCGCCGCGCAGCGGGACGACGCTCGCGGTCGACCTGTTCGCGACCCATCCCGACGTCGCGAACTGGTCGGAGGCCGGGCGCGTCTGGGATCCCACGCACTACGACGATCCGGAGGCCGAGCACGTCTGGCGCGCGGAGGATGCGACGCCCGCGCGCGTCGCGCGGCTGCATCGCTGGTTCGAGTGGTATCGGCGCAGCCAACGGCGGACGCGCTTCGTCAACAAGCACCCGCGCAACTCGCTGCGCATTCCGTTCCTTTTGCTCGCGTTCCCAGACGCGCGCTTCATCCACGTGATCCGCGACGGGCGCGGCGTCGTCAGCTCGGTCCTCGAGGAGATCCGGCGCAGCGAGCGTCGCCAGCGGCTTCCGATGGGCGGCTTCGCGAAGCCCGCGGGTTGGCGGCAGATGCTGCGCGACGATCTCGCGCTGCAGTCTGCGCTCCAGTGGCAGGCGATCGTTCGCACCGCCCGCGCCGAGGGCGCGCCGCTCGGCGCTGCATACACGGAGGTTCGCTACGAGACGCTCTGTGCCGTGCCGCGCGAGACGTACCGGGCGCTGTTTCACTTCGCCGGCTTGCGCAGCGGCGATGCTGCACTCGCAGGCATTCCCGCCCGGCTCGAGGAGAGCGAGGGCTGGCGACACCGGCTCACAACGGCCGATCGCGCGAGGATCGAGCGCTCGGCAGCCGGGCTCCTGAACGAGCTCGGCTACCTGCCTTGAGATTACGTGGCAGCCAGAGCCATCCTTGGTGTTCAGACCGAGTATCCGAGCTCGGCGAGTAGGTCGCCTGCGCTGCGGTTCATGAACGCAATGTCCTGGGGACTCAGAGTCTCGGCGAACTTGTAGTTGCGGCTCTGCAGCGGCGCGGAGACGAGCTCGTCGACGACCTCGTCAGAAGAATCGAGCTCGGCCCAAACAAGTACCTGCGAGAGGATTCGCTTGGGCTGGTCGCAGAAATCCTCGTAGCGGTACTCGAAGTAGCGACCGGCGAGTATTTCCCGGTGCGAGCGGACGTGGCGCACGACGGCTCGCCATTGGAGGATCGCCTCCTCGTACTGGTTCTCGCGCTGGAGCGCGCGCCAGCCGGGGGGTTTCACGAACTGCTGTAGGACGCTCTGTGGTCGGCGCGGATAGCGCGCGAGACGCTCGACCATCGAGCGCGCGACCGCGCGGCCGTCGCGGATCACGTGAAGGAAGTACGCGTCCGGGAAGATCGCCCGCAGGTAGTCCAAGCGTACCGAGCTGCGCGGGTGCTTGTTGATGAAGCGAGGCTTGCCGCGCGACTGGCGTTCGAACTCGAACCTGGAGTGCAGGCGCTCGACTTCCGCAGCGGTCGCCCGCTCTGCGCCCCACTGATGATCGGCTTCGAGGTCGTCGTAGTGTCGAGGGTCGTAGAAGCGTCCGGCTTCGGACCAGTTCGCCAAGTCCGGATGGCGACCGAGAATGCGCACGCTCATCGACGTGCCGCTGCGTGCTGCGCCAACGATGAAGATCGGCCGGTCGAGGCGCAGTCCCCGCGGTGCCGTCCAGCGCCAGCGGAGATATCGGATGTCGTCAACGCGATCGAGCAGCGCGCGGCGGCCGCTGCGAAGCGCTGCCTTCATCACCGGGGGTAGGGATGCCCCGCTTCGCCTCTCGAATCGAGCTACGCCCATGAAACGATGGAACAGGCAGGGGTGCAGCGAGTCAAGCGAGGCGGTAGCTGCAAACGAACCGTTCGCGCTGAGTGGCTCAAGATGAAGGGAAGCCCTCCAGGAGCCGGGCGACCACGAGGCTCTCGGGCCCGTCGAAGCGCCGCGACCCCTCCCATAGGAACGACCCGTCGCCGGCGCGCATGGCGGAGAGCAGCTCCGCGTATGCGAAGTAAGCGCGCGATCCCCCGGCATGCGCGCGCGAAGCGATCGCAGTGTCAATCTTACGGTCGAGGTAGCTCGTGAACTTGAAGTGAGCGATCGCGAGCGCAATCGAGCGATCAGGGCTCTGGTTCAGCGCGTGCGCGTTCACGTAACGCTTATTGGGGCTCCATCGCACCAGCGGGACTTTGGTGACCCAGACGAAGTTTCGCTCCGGCCGGACCCAGCCCTTCAGGCGCCGGATCCAGAGGCGCACGCCCGTCCTGTCGAATCGCCGCTTGTCAATTGCGAACTTTCGGAGAAGGCGTTCGCGCACGCCCCCGTGAAGAACGAACGGCCGAACGCCGTTCTCGCGCCAGCGGAAGTAGGGTCCTTCGTCGAAGTAGGGGTAGGCGGAGAACAGCGCGCGGCAATCCGCGGGGCTTCCCGGCGCAGAGAGCTCGCCGACCGTGGCCGGATAGAAGTCGACCATGCTTCCGATCACGGCCGAGATGCCTCGCGCATCGAGCGCCGCTGAGAACTCCGAGATGTTCCGGAAGCCCGGCGGAAGGAAGAGGAACTCGTCCGCATCGGCGACGATCGCCCAGTGATCGTCGAGAAAAAGGTGAGGGATCGCGTTCTTCCACAGGTGCGCGACGCGCTGCCCGTCAATGCGGTCGCCGTAGCGAAGCGACGACGTGAGCACGATGCAGTCGGGCTGCTTGCGCAGGAACTCGGAGGTTCCGTCGGTCGAGCGGTCGTCGAGTACGAGGAAAAGCTCGACGCCCAATGCGCGGTAGTGCTCGAAGAACGCGGGCAGAAAATAGAGCTCGTTGTGCACGACGCCGTAGACCACCGGCCGGCGAAGAGGGACGCGCGCAATCGCGCGTCGGGCCTCCTCCACCCCCTCGATTAGAGGCGTCTGCGAATCCATGAGCGCTGCTCCCCCTCTCCCCGGCGGCCCCCGCATCGGGGCCCATGAGTCATCGCGAAATACCTAACAACATCAACTCGACGACATCGGTCGGAGCAAGCCGCCCAGCCGCACACACGGCGCCCGAGCACACGACCGCCTATGATTTCCGCGGCATGGATCTCATCACCAGCCGCTGGTCCCAGGTTCCACGACGTTGGTCGAATCGCCAGCTCCGGCGCTACGCGCACCTCTTCGACGGCGACGTCGTGAATGTCAGCGGCTGGCGTGACGAAGACAAAGAGGGCGCTCACTATCGCGACTACTTCACGACGGCAGCGTCGTACTCGATCACGAACTGGAAGTCCGATGCGCGAGGTCTTCAAGGCACGCCGGGCGAGATCTTCCTCGACCTCGAGCAGCCCCTGAGAGACGAACTGGTCGGACGCTTCGACGTCGTCTTCAACCACACCGTGCTCGAGCACATCTACGAATGCCGCGTCGCGTTCCGCAACTTGTGCCAGCTCTCGCGCGACGTCGTGATTGCGGTCGTCCCATTCCTCCAGCCCTATCACAGTGATTACGGTGACTTCTGGCGTTTCACGCCTCTCTCGCTTCACCGGATGTACACGGAGAACGGGCTCGCCCTCCTGGCGTGCAACTTCAACGAGGATTGGCTCGCTTCTGTCTACCTGTTCGCGATCGGCTCGCGCCATCCAGAGCGCTGGGCGAAGCACTTCCCCGAACCGTTCTCGCTCGAGAGCTCGGTAACGGGCGAGTGGCCGGGTGCGCGGGCGATTCCGAAGGTG
>DASTOI010000456.1:0-5417 GCA_035762585.1 Myxococcota bacterium | reverse complement strand
CGACTTCGTACGACCAAGCTCCGAAGCGACTCGCGGTGCTCGCCCGCACGAGCACATCGGGCCGCCCCTGCCAGCGCTCGTGGCGGAGCGCACCCTGCACGATTACATCGGCGCCCGCCGCCATCGCCTCGATTGTTAGGGATGCGGCGCGCTCGGGTTCCGTCTCCTCGCTCAGGTTTACGAGGCTGCCTCTTCCCGCTGCGAGCGACGCGACGTAGCGGCGCTCGTGCTCGAGCCCGCGGCGAAAGAGCGCTTCGAGCTCTGGATCATCGAAGACGGGCTTTGCGATCTCGCCGGCCGCGGCGCTCATCTCGAGCCCGATGCGATGGCGGCAGCCGAGGAAGTTGGAGATGTCGGTTGCGCTGAGGTCGAGCTGCCCGTCGCGGTTTTTCATCGCGTGCCCGAAGGCACTGTCGGGACTGGGAAGACCCGACTCAGCTCACCGCGACTTCCAATCCTGAAGATGAACGGCGGTGCTTCGGTCACGGCAAGCCGATCCATCTCTGGCCACGCAACCAACAAGAGACGCAGCATTTCGAACCGGCTCAGATTCCCGCCGAGCAAGAACATGCGCGCACCGGCACGCGCGAACGCCGCGCGCTCCTCCGGGCGATACCGAATCCGCTTGTCCTTGTAGACGATCAACTCGCCGCGGCGGCTCGCGCCTTCGATCCACACGTCGTCCGCCGTCGGCGCGACGCCAGACGCTTGTGGATATCGCTCGGCGTCGAACGCCACATCGACTCCGACCGCGCGAAGAGCGAGCGGCACGGCCTTCCCGATGGAGCGGTCGAAGTAGAGCTTCATGCCGCAAGCGGCGGCGCAGTCTCCCAGCGGATCGCTTCGATGACTTCGTCGTCTTTCGCGCCGAGGTCCTCCGCGATCTCGCGCGGGCCTTCGCCGGCGTGGAAGCGCGCGACGACCTCTTCGGTGCGCACGCCGCAACTCGCGAGGATCGGTACTCCGAAGCCGATGCGCGGATTGACGAGAAGTGAGTGCTCGCGGCCCGCAATCCAGACCTGGGTGGGACCGAGGCTGTCGAAGTCGATGTCGCGCAGCCAGCGTTCGACGAGCTCGGGCCACAGGTACTGCCCGCTCGCGCTCGCATTGAGGAGCCCCTTGTCGAACTCGAGGACGAGATCCTTGCCGTCGAGTCGGAAGCGCTCAGTCAGGAGCGGGCGCGGAATCGAGAGACGGGTGCGGCAGAAGTCGAGAGCGCCACGGACGCGCTGCATCGGCGCGCCGGTCTCGCGATACGCATTGAGAAAGCCCGCCTCGATCAGGTTGAAGAACGAGAGGTACGTACCGTCGATCTGCTCGCCGTCCGGTCGAATCACCGGCGGCTGCGCGCGGCGCGCCCGAGTTTCCTTCCAGCCGACGCACCAGGTCCGCAGCGTCACCGGCTTGACGCGAAGAATCCGCGCCGCCTCAGCGATCGAGTACCGCGGCGCAACGCCGTATTGAGTGGTGCTTCGGCTCTCCACTTCGGTGCCTCCCGGCCTCGCGATGGTCGGATTGTCGGCTGGCGCTGTGACGAATCCGGTCACAACGCGCGGGAAACTTGCCGATTCCCTCGGCCGCGGCTAGCCGGCGTTCCGGCAACGCGGTCTTCGCCCGATCGCCGCGGCTCGATTTGTCGCCAACTTGTCGCCAAGCCCTTTTCGCGTTTCCAAAGGGCCTCACGCGTATTGCTCGATTTCGCTTCGGCGTCGTCGGGACCTCTCCGTCACCACTTGTCGCCACCAGGTGAACGGCGCGCCGCCAGCGCATGGCGTCGAGTCGTCGGCACGAAGATTGCGGGTACGCGCGCATCGGGTGTCTGACTCGGGTCGCTTGGTGCCGCTCCACGGGCGGCCGGACCCACGGTCTTCGCCTCTAGCTCATTCGTCTGAGCTGGATCGAGTGGACGCTCGAGTCGATGCCGAAGGAGAAACCGCATGTCACGAGAAAACGTCCGACCGAAGGTCGTGTCGCGGGAAGAATGGGTTGCCACACGCGAGAAGTTTCTGGTCGAGGAGAAGAAGTTGACGCGTGCGCGAGACGCGCTCGTCGCGAAACGTCGCAGGCTGCCGATGATGCGCATCGAAAAGCAGTACGCGTTCGAAGGCCCCAGCGGCAAGGTGGGCCTGGTGGATTTGTTCGAGGGCAGCCCTCAGCTGCTGCTCTACCACTTCATGTTCGCGCCGGGCGTCGAAGGCTGGCCGTCAGCGGGATGCGCGGGCTGCTCGATGTTCACCGACAACGTCGGTCAGTTTACGCCCGTGCATCTGAAGGCGCGCGGTGTGTCGCTCGCGCTCGTCTCACGTGCGCCAATCGCGAACATCGAGGCGTATCGGACGCGGATGTCGTGGCCGCATCGCTGGGTCTCCTCGGCCGCCAACACCTTCAACGTCGACTTCGGCATGACGACTCCCGACGGAGAAGTCCACGGCCTGAGCGTGTTTCTGCGCGACGGGGACGAGATCTTCCGCACCTACTTCACGACGGCGCGCGGTTCGGAAGGCGTGGGCAACGTGTGGGGATTCCTCGATTGCACGCCATACGGGCGACAGGAACAGTGGGAAGACTCGCCGCCCGGCTGGCCGCAGGGCCCGCCCTACCAGTGGTGGCGCAGGCATGACGAATATGCGGACGCACCGCCCGCGCCGGCTGAGCAGCTTCGGGGCCGATGACGGACGTTCGTCCGGGAAGGGCGACGTGGACGCGTGGGCGTGTGCGACGCCGCCGGCGCGTCCGCCAACCGGCAACGGCCTGTAAGTCGCCAACTTGTCGCCGAGCCCTTTTCGTCATCGCGACCACTTGGTTTTGTTAGGCGACTTCTTCCGTCCTCCCGTTTCGAATGCAGAAGGGCCCACACGCAAAGAGCAACCAAAAGGTTGCATTGCCCGTCACGCGTGCGATACCAAAGACAACCAGGAGGTTGCCCATGAGCACGGATCGCATCGAGAAGCAGATCCTCTTACGCGCGCCGCGCGAGCGCGTCTGGAGCGCGGTCGCCGACTCCAAGCAGTTCGGCCGCTGGTTCGGCGTGGCGCTCGACGGCCCGTTCATCGCAGGGGCCTGCGTCACGGGCCGAATCGTCCCGACCGAAATGGACGCGGAGGTCGCTCGCGCGCAGAAGCCCTATGAAGGAATGGCGTGCGACTTCCACGTCGAGCGGATCGAGCCGCCGGGGCTGTTCTCGTTCCGCTGGCGACCCGGGGCGGACCCGCATGCCGAGGATCCGATGACGCTCGTCGTGTTCGAGCTGAAGGACGCACCCGGCGGCACGCTGCTCACGATCACCGAGTCGGGCTTCGATCGCATTCCGCTCGCGCGGCGCGCGAAGGCGTTCGCCGACAATGAGGGAGGCTGGGAGATGCAGACGCAGCTGATCGCGAAATTCCTGGCGCTGCCGGCGCATGCCTAGGGCAAACCGCCGGCGCCGCGCGGCCGCGTCGCTGGTCGATGCCGCGCCGGTGTTCGCTGCACTCGGCGACGCTACGCGGCTCCGCATCGTCGCACGCCTGTGCAGCGGCGGCCCGGCGTCGATCGCGCGACTCACCGATGACGCGGACGTCACGCGGCAGGCCGTCACCAAGCATCTGCAAGCGCTCGAGCAGGCGGGGCTCGTACGCAGCGACCGCTCCGGACGTGAGCGGATCTGGGAGCTCGAGACCGCGCGGCTGGCCCGCGCGCGGCGCTGTCTGGATCAGATCTCGATTCAGTGGGACGACACGCTGGAGCGGCTCCGCGCGTTCGTGGAGGAGGACGAGCGATCCGGCTGAGGAGAGCTGTCTGCGCCAGCTCGAGCGGCTCGACGCGCGCGCCCGGTCGCCGTCGGGCCGGATCGCAGGATGCTGGCGCAGCCCCGGGGCGAGGGCGGCGGTTCGATGGCCGCTCCAGCGAGTTATCAGGCGGAGAAAAATCTACAAACCGCCCTACGGCGTCCTCTCCGCTCGCCTCCCTCTCGCCAGCTGGAACAGCTCGAGCAGCCGCGGCGAGCGGTCTTCGGGGGCGAGCTCGGCGTCGGGATCGAGCGCGAAGGCGTGCTCGAACTCGGTGAGCGCGCGTTCGCGCTCCTCGAGGCCGGCGGCGGCCATGCCGGCGAGCAGGTGGGCGCGCGCGCGCTGGGCGTCGGTGCCGGCACTGCGGGGCGATCGGGCGAGCGCGGCGGCGGCGGCTTCGGCGCCGCGCAGCGCGGCGTCGAAGAGCGCGGCGTCGTAGTCGGCGCGGGCGGTGTCGAGCAGTTGCTGCGCGCGGGGGTCGCGGCCGGCCACGGCGTTCGAGGTGGCTTCCTCCCCGCGAGCCGTCTTCGCTGGATCCGCCGCGCGCTCGTTGGCGGCTTGCGGCGATGCAGGGGTGGCCGCGCGGGCGCGCTGGACCGCGGCGATTGCGGGCGCCTCGCCGTCGCAGAGATCCTGCCCCGGGACCCGCAGGCTCCAGCCGACGACGATCCGATCGCGGTCGTAGATCGCATTCTCGCGCACGATGTCGTCGACGGTTGCGCCGTGGCAGGCCGCGATTCGAACGAGCGTGTCGCCGGGCTGGACGCGGTAGGTCTGCCAGCCGGGCGGTGTGGCGCGCGCGGTCGGCGGCGCTGGCGCTGCCGAAGGCGGCGGCGCCGCCGAGACCGCGGGCTGCGAGCACACGCACGGTGGCGCGACGCATCCGACGCTGGCGAACGCGAGCCCGAACGCGAGCGCACCCAAGATGACGAGGCGCGGTTCTTGCGAGCGCAGCACGGGGAACACCACGTCTTTCGTCCTCGTTCCCCCCGTCGCCCTTCGGAGCAAGAACGATGCCGCGCGAGGTCTCGCTCGATCCGTTCGGAACGTCGGCCGATCCGCGCCGCTACGTGCCGATCCCAACGAGCGAACGGGCGCTCGCGGCGCTGCAGGCGGGAATCTGCGCGGGGCGCTCGCCGCTGCTGCTGCAGGGACCGGGCGGCGTCGGCAAGACGCTCTTGCTGCGCGTGCTCGCTGAGCGCGAGATGCGCGCCGGCCGCCGCGTGCTGTTCTCGCCGTTCCTGCACCTGCCGCCCGAGGACGTCGCGCCGTGGCTCTTCCACCTGGTGGGCTGGCCGCGCGCGCTCGCGAACGTCTCGGACGCCGCGCTCGTCGACGAGCTGCGCGCGCATGGGCTGACCACGACGCTGCTGATCGTCGACGAGATCCAGAGCGCGACGCCCGCTTCCGCGCGGCGGCTGACCGAGCTCGCGGGCGCGGCCGGCCCGACGCTGCAGCTCGTCACCGCGGGGCGAGCGCGCGGAGATCGGCTGACGGAGGAGCTGCACCCGGCCGCGACGGTCCTGCTCGACGGGTCGTTCCCGCCCGCCGAGCTGCGCACGCTGTGCGAGGCGTTCCTGGCGAGGGCCGGCGTGCCGCCGGCATTGAAGTGCCTCCCGCCGGCGGAGCGCGAGGTGATCGTCGAGCGCG
>DASTOI010000455.1:0-2244 GCA_035762585.1 Myxococcota bacterium | reverse complement strand
TGGGCGAGCGATCCGCGCTACGACAGCCTCGCGAAGCGGCGCGATGCATCGCGCGAGCTCACCGAGGCGATCGGCGCCGTCTTCGCGACGCAGCCGCGAGCGGTCTGGGCGGAGCGGCTCGACGCGCAAGGCTTGATCTGGGCGCCGGTCGCGACGCTCACCGACGTGATCGACGATCCGCAGGTGCGCGAGATGGGCTGGTTCACGCGCGTCGAGAGCAAACACATCGGCGCGTTCGAGACGCTCGGCACGCCGTTCAAGCTGTACGGAGCGGACGTCGGTCCGCGCGGCGCGGCGCCGGCTTCGGGAGAGCACACGTTCGAGGTGCTCACGGCCGCGGGCCTCACGGACGACGAGCTCGCGAAGCTCGCTGAAACGGGCGTGATCGGTTGAGCGCGCAGCGGGCGAGGCGCGCGCTCCGGCTGCGCTCGTCTCGCAGCTCGAGGGGGACGCGTGCGCGCAGCGCTACTCCGCTGCGCACGCACTTCTCCGCTCGCGCAATTTCATGCTGCTGCCGCGGCCGGAGCGCGAGCGCTTCTCGCTCGCGCTCGCGAGCTGTGCGTTCGAGCTCGCCGACTACACGTGGGCCGACGCGGCGGCCGTGCACGCTGGCAGCGCCGGCGCCGCGCTGCGCCGGCTCACCCAGCTCGGCCTGATGATTTGGGAGGAGGAGAACGAGGCCGCGTTCGTCGCGTTCACCGCGCTCGCGCGAAGCTCGCCCGCGCTGGTGCGCCGCCTCGCAGCGAGCTCGATCGACGACCTGACGAACGATCTGAGCACAGAGAATTCGCTCGCGCTGTACGAGGCGCTCGAATCCGCAGGCTGGCAGGGCGAGCGCGTGCAGGACGACGCGCGTTTGCGGCTCGCCCACGCGCGGCTGCTCGCCGAGCGCGGGCGCACGTCCGAAGCGCGCGAGCGGCTGCACGATCCGCTGCCGGCGGCCACCGTGATCGCGATCCGAAGCGACCGCCGCTTCGACGCGCTGCGCGAGGACGCGGCGTTCGAGCAGCGCCTCGACGTCGCGCGCGCCGCGGAGCGGGATCTCGCGCGCGTGCGAGCGGAGATCGCCGCGCGCCCGCAATCGATCGAGGCTGCGATCCGATCGATTACGGCGCTGCGCGCGCTCGGTCGCACGGCCGAAGCGATCCGCGAAGCCGAGCGCGCGCTCGCGCTCGACGAGGCGAGCGACGGCGCGCACTACGCCGATCGCGACGCGCGGCTCAACTGGCTGCTGAACGCGTACGCGGACGCGCTGTTCGAGGCGGATCGCGCGGACGACGCGCAGTCCGCTCTCTTGCGCGCGATCGCGCACGGCGAGAACGACGAGCCCAACGTCAGTCAGGCGCTCGCGCGCGCGCTGGCGCTCTCGGACGAGGGGCGAGCCGCGGAGGCGCTCGCCGAGCTCGATCACATCGAAGGCACGTCGGGCTACGAGCGGCTCTGGATCGAGGCGATCCGGGTGTGCGCCGGTCAGCAGCTCGATGACTTCCGGCGCCGCGGGCGCGCGCTCGCGAAGCTCGAGTCGGACGGCGAGTGGAGCGCCGCACGCGTGCGAGCGCTGCTCTGCATCGGCGATCTGGATACCGCCGCCGCGGTGTACATCGCGCGCCTGCAGGATCCGGCCGCGCGCGAGGAAGCGCTGCGCGTGCTGCAGCGTTACGCGAACCCGCCCGAGCGCGCGCTCCCGCAACGCGCTCTGATCCGCGAGCGGCAGCGCGCGCTGGCGCGGCGCCCCGACGTCGCGGCCGCGGCGATGGAGCTCGGTCGGATCGAGGACCTCCCGATCGCGGCGACGGACGAGCGGGACTTCTGAGCTATTAGGGCCTGAGCTCGTAGGCCTCGAGCCGCGGGCGCGCCATCTCGTCGGTGAAGCGCTGGTACGTGAACGGCCACACCGCCGGGATGCCGCGCGAGTCGAGGTACCAGCTCTTGCAGCCGGTCGCCCAGATCGTGTTCTTGGCGGCCGCGTCGAACTCCGCGCTGAAGCGCGCCATCGCGGCCTCGCTCGCGCTCACCTCGCGTGCGCGCCCCGCGCGCAGCTCGGCGACGAGCTGCAGGATGTAGTGCAGCTGCATCTCGGCGATCGTGATCAGCGAGAAGTTCCCGACCGGGCCGTTGGGGCCGTTGAGCATGAACAGGTTCGGGAAGTCGGGGATCGAGATCGACAGGTAGGCGTTCGGACGCTGCGCCCACTGATCGGCCAGCCGCGTGCCGTCGCGCCCGATGATCTCCATCGGGCGCATG
>DASTOI010000454.1:0-3563 GCA_035762585.1 Myxococcota bacterium | reverse complement strand
CGAGTCCAGCCGCAGCTCGCCGCCGTGGCTCTGCACGATCTGAGACGAGATGAACACGCCGAGACCGGTGCCTTCGCCGGCGGGCTTCGTCGTGAAGAACGGCACGAACAGCCGGCCGCGATGCTCGCTCGCGATGCCGGGCCCGTCGTCGCTGACGCGCACGCAGACGCCGCCGCGCTCGGCGCCGCTCGAGACTTCGACGCGCCCGCTCTCGCCGACCGCCTGCACGGCGTTCACGATCAGGTTGAGGAACACCTGCCGCAGCTGGCCGGGATTGCCCGGGACGCGCGGCACCTCGCCGAGGCGCTCCTCGATCCGCGCGCGGCCGCGCCGCTGCGTCGCAGCCATGCGCACTACGCCGCTCAGCAGCTCGTTCAGATCGACGGACTGCGGCACGGACGAGCCGCCGCGCGAGAGGTCGCGCATGTCGCGAACGATCGCGATCGCGCGCTCGACGCCCTCGCACGATTCGCCGAGCAGCTCCTCGACGTCCGCAAGGCGCTCGGCCTGGGCTTGGTCGCGTGCGAGCGGCTTGCGCAGCTCGTCGAACCAGCGCTGCATCTGCGCGAGGTTCTCGCGCACCTCGGCCATCGGCTTCGTGATGCCCGACGCGATTCCGCCCGCGAGCTGCCCGATCGTCTCCATCTTCAACGATTGGCGCAGCCGCGCCTCGACCGCGCGCCGCTCCGTCACGTCCTCGATCAGGATCAGCGCGCCGTTGGCGCTGCCGTCCGCGGAGCGCTGCGGCGCGATCACCACTTTCAGATCGACGCGCCGGCCGTCTTGCGTGCGGTACGGCACCTCGCGCACCACGCTGCGGCCTGCGGCCGCCGCAGCGGTGAGCGCGCGCACGGCCGGCAGCGTCTCGGGGGGAGCGTCGCGGAACAGGTTGCCGGGGCTGCGCAGCGCGTTCTCGGGGAGCCCGAGGATCTCGCGCACGCGGCGCGTCATCGTCACCACGTCGCCGTTCTGCGCGGTCACCAGCACGCCGATCGGCGCGTGCTCGATCAGCCCGCGATAACGCTCCTCGCTCGCGCGCAGCGACGCCGTGTGGCGGTCGACGAGCGACTCGAGATCGCTCTCGAGGCGCCGCTCGCGGTTCGCGAACAGATGGCTCGTGCCGATCGCGACGACCAGCGGACCGAACTCGGCGAAGCCGGACAGGGGAATCAGCTGGAGACCGCCGAGCACGCTCGCGAGGGCGAGCAGCGCGTAGAACGCGAGGCACGCGCCGAGCACGCGCCGCTCGTTCGCGACCAGCGAGCTCGCGCGCGAGAGCGCCGAGAGGCCCCACACGAGCGCGATGAACGGCGCGATCGCGAGCATCAGCGAAGCCGGGGCGCCGCGCGCGGAGAGGAACTTCTCGCCGAACAGGCCGCGCCGCACGACCACGTCGTCGGTCATCACCCAGGGCGTGAACAGCGTGATGCCCGCGAAGCCGAGCGCGCCGATCAAGAGCGCGCGCCGCATCGCGCGCGAGAGCGGGACGCCCGCGAGCTCGAGCGCGAAGCGCAGCATCGTCCAGATCAGGATCGGGCCGATGCTCGCGAACACGCGCACCGCGATCACGGCGGTGTCGGGGTCGGTCGTCGAGATCTGCCATGCGCGCACGCCCAGATACGCCGTCGCGACCGCGGCCCAGCCCGTCAGCCACCGGCTCGGCGCGAGATGGCGCGCGAGGGTCCAATGGAAAACGCCCGCGTAGAGCGTTGCGCCCACGGCGAAGAGCAGCAGAGCGTGCATCGAAAGCACCCGAGCACCCCGGCCGCCTATCGGCCAGCTCCCCGGCGCGCCGGAGCCTCGAGTTCGTTGGCTGCGCAAGGCCGGTTGGCTACCGCTTGCGCGCTCATGATGGACGCCCCGCCGCCCCGCAGCTCGTTCGCGCTGCTCGCGCTCGGCGCCGCGGCCGGGATCGCGGCCGCGGGCTACGGAATCCTGCGCTCCAGCGATGCGAGCCAGCTGCCGGAAGGCGCAGTCGCGAGCGTCAACGGCGCGGCGATCTCCAGCGACACCTACACCCGCCTCGTCGCCGGCTTCGAGAGCGATACGCGCGAGGCCGCGAGCCCGGAGATGCGCGCCCGCATCCTCGACCGCCTGATCGAGGAGGAGCTGCTCGTGCAGCGCGGCCTCGAGCTCGGGCTCGCAGAGAGCGATCGCCGCGTCCGCGCCGACATCGTGCAGGCGATGATCCGCGCCGCGATCGCGGAGGCCGAGAGCGCGGAGCCGAGCGAGCGCGAGCTGCGCGCGTTCTACGAGGAGGAGCGCGACGTGTTCACGACGCCCGGGCGGCTGCGCATCGCGCAGCTGTTCGTGCGCGTGAAGGACGCGGCGGCCGACGCGCCGGCGCGCGCGCGCGCCGAGCAGGCGCGCGCCCAGCTCGCCGCCGGCGGCGAGCTCGCTGCGGTGCGCGCCGCGCTCGGCGACGCCGAGCTCTCGCCCGCGCCGGACGCGCTGCTCCCGCCGGCGAAGCTGCGCGAGTACGTCGGGCCGAGCGTGCTGCGCGTCGCGCTCGAAGCGGAGCTCGGTGTCTGGAGCGCGCCCGTGCGCTCGGGCGCGGGGTACCACGTGATCGCGGTCGTCGAGCGCGAGCCGGCGAGCACGCCGCCGCTGGACGAGATCCGCGACCAGGTGCGCAGCGAGTGGGTGCGCCGCGGCGGCGACCGCGCGCTGCGGAGCTACCTCGACGAGCTGCGCGACGACGCCGACGTGCGCGTCGCGGAGGCACTGCCGCAGTGAGCGCGCGCGAGGCCCGCTGGGCGGCGATCCCAATCGCACTGCTGCTCGCGGCTGCCGCGCACGCGCACACGCGCAGCACGAGCTTCTCGAGCTGGGAGATCGACGGCGCGCGCGCGCGCGTGCGCTTCGACATCCCGCAGTACGAGCTGACGCGGCTGCCGTGGGGGATCGTCGCGCCGCCCGCGCTGCGCCCCGAGCTCGCGGCCTACCTCACGCACGCCTTGCGCCTCGAGGCGGGCGGGGTCGCGTGCGCTGTCGATGGCGAGCCGCGCGCGCTCGCGGCGCCGCCCGAACGCGCGGTCGTCGAGTGGCGCCTCGCGTGCCCGAGCGCGGAGCGGCTCGCGATCGTCAGCGAGCTGCTCCGCGAGCCGGCGCCGAGCCATCTGCACTTCGCGAAGCTGCGCGGCGCGCGCGTGACCGAGCGCGTGCTGACCAGCGCGTCGCCGCGCTGGGAGCTGCCGAGCGCGAGCGGCGACGCGCCTGCGCCGGCGATCGGCAGCAGCGTCGGCGCGTACGTGAAGCTCGGCATCGAGCACATCGCGACCGGCTACGACCATCTCGTATTCGTGCTCGGGCTGTTGTTGCTGGCCGCGAGCGCGCGCGAGGTGATCACGGTCGTCACCGGCTTCACGGCGGCGCACTCGATCACGCTCGGGCTCGCCGCGCTCGGGCGCGTGGAGCCGGAGGCCGCGGCGATCGAAGCGCTGATCGGGCTCTCGATCGCGCTCGTCGCCGCCGAGAACGGCTGGCTCCTGTCCGGCCGGCGGCGCGGGGTGCCGGCCTTCGCGGTGGGCGCGCTGGCGCTCGCTGCCGCGCTCGCGGCGGCG
>DASTOI010000453.1:0-5725 GCA_035762585.1 Myxococcota bacterium | reverse complement strand
GACGATCGCCGACACCGGAATCGGAATGGATGCCGACGTCCGCCACCGCCTGTTCGAGCCCTTCTTCACGACGAAGAGTGAGCGCGGGAACTCGGGGCTCGGGCTCTCGGTCGTCTACGGCATCGTGAAGGAGACCGGCGGCCACATTCGCATCACGAGCGAGCCGGGCGCGGGCGCGCGCTTCGACATGTTCTGGCCGGAGATCCACGCGAGCGTCGCTGCGCGCTCGGAGCCTGCCTTCACGGCGCTCGAGGCGGGGCCGCAGCGCACGCGCGTACTGCTCGTCGAAGACCAGCCCGTGCTGCGCGAAGGCCTCTCGCGCTGGCTCGGCGACCACGGCTATCGCGTCGTGTCGTGCGAGAGCGGCGAGGAGGCGCTCGCGCGCGCGAGCGAGGTGGACGTGATCGCGTCCGACGTCGTGCTGCGCGGCATGGACGGCATCGAGCTGCTCGCGCGCTTGCGCCGTGCGGCGCCGCACCTGCCGGCGGTGCTCTTCTCAGGTCACCTCGATCACCTCGCCAAGGAGCGGCGCGAGATTCCCGACGGCGTGCGCTTCCTCGAGAAGCCGTTCGCGCCGGAGGCGCTCGTCACGACGCTCGACGCCTTGGTCGAAGCGGCGCGGGCGGGGAAGACGGGCGCGCTGCACTGACGCGAGGCTGCGCAGCTCACCACGCGATGCCGGTGTCTTCTCCGTAATCACTTGCGGCGCCCCAGAGCGTGCCGTGGGCGCGGTCGATGTAGATGGCGGTGATCGGGCCCGAGGTCTTGGGCTCGGTGTCGATCCGATAACCGCGCGCGCGCAGCGCGGCGATCGTCGCGGGCGGCGTGTCGGCGCGCAGCGTCAAGCGCCCGGGCTCGGAGATGTGCTCGCCGAACGAGCTGAACATCTGGTACGAGACGAGGTTCGGCGCTTCGGCCGCCTGCTGGATCGTCATCCCGAACTCGACCACGCTCAGGAAGAACTGCAGCAGGTTCTGGTCCTGCGTGTCGCCGCCCTGCACGGAGAACGCGAGCAGCGGCGCGTCGTCCTTCAGCGCGAGCGTCGGCGTCAGCGTCACGCGCGGGCGCTTTCCCGGTGCGAGCACGTTGAACGGATTCATCCGCTCGTCGAGCACGAACGCCTGCATGCGCTGCGAGAGGCCGATGCCGGTCTTGCCGGCGATCACGGCCGGAATCCAGCCGCCGCTCGGCGTCACCGAGATCACCCAGCCTTCGGCATCGGCCGCTTGGATCGACGTCGTGCCCGCGCGGAACGCGTCGTCGCGAGAAAGCTGCGCAGCCTGGCGCGGAGCCCCGCGATCGGCCGGGTTGCCGTGCTCGCCCTTCGCGGGCCGCGCAGGCGCCGGGGGCCAATCGCGAAGCAGTGCCGCGAACGGGTTCTGCTCGTCCTGGAACGGATACGGATCGCCCGGCTTCGCGCGCGCGTCGTTGCGCGTCCAGTCGATCTCGCCGTAGCGCTGCTTCGCGTACGCCTTCGAGAGCAGGCCGCGCACCGGCTCGGCCGGGGGAAAGTCCGGGTCGCCGTAATAGAAGTCGCGATCGGCGAACGCGAGGTTCATCGCCTGATAAATCGCGTGCAGATACTCGGGCGTGTTGTACCCGAGCGCGCGCAGATCGTGATGCTCGAGGATGTTCAGCGCCTGGAGCAGCGCGGGGCCCTGCGTCCAGGTCGTCAGCTTGTAGACGTCGATGCCGCGATAGCGCGTCGTCAGCGGCTCCTCGATGCGCACCTGCCAGCGCGCGAGATCATCCTCGGTGAAGAGCCCGCCCTGCGCGCGCACCGCCGCGACCAGCTCGCGCGCGATGTCGCCGCGATAGAAGCGCTCGTACGCGGCGAGGATCGCGTCGCGTCGCGGCTTTCCGCGCGCGAGCGCGTCGCGCTCCGCAGCGACCAGCTTTTCGAGCGTCGCCGCGAGCTCCGGCTGGCGGAAGATCTCGCCCGCCTCGGGCGCCGCGCGCCGCTCGGGATGCGCCTCGTCGAGGTGCGGCAGCATCACGCGCCGCGAATCCGGCCACTGCGCGAGCAGCTTGCGACTGCGCTCGATGCTGTCGGCGGTCTGCGCGTCGATCGGATAGCCGCGCGCGAGCTCGATTGCGGGCGCGAGCACCTCGGCGAGCGAGAGCCGGCCGAACTCCGCGAGCATCACGAGCAAGCCGCCCGGCGTGCCGGGTGTTACGGCCGCCTGTGCGCCGGTGTCGGGCGGATAGGCGAGGCCCTGCGCGAGGAAGTGCTCCGGCGTGGCGCCGGTCGGCGCGACGCCGAGCGCGTTGATTCCCTTCACGCGCCGATCGCGCGGATCGAAGATCAGCGCCTGCGTTTCGCCGCCCCACGAGAGTACGTCCCACATCGTCGAGGTCGCCGCGAGCATCGCGCACGCGGCGTCGACCGCGTTGCCGCCGCGCTCGAAGATGCGCGCGCCGGCCATCGCCGCGAGCGGCTTGCCGGTGACGGCGACCCAGCGCTGGCCGTGCAGCGGCGGCTTGTTCGTTCCGGCGCCGAGCGGTGCGGCGAGCGTCGCCGCCACGATCAGCGCTGCCGCGAGAGAGCGACGGAGCGCGCGCACGCGTTCTCTCCCAGCATCGCTAGATCACCTTCCCATCGCGCAGGGCGCCGATCTTCTCCCAGTCGTAGCCGAGCAGATCCATCAGGATTTCCTCGGTGTTCTGGCCGAGCTCGGGCGCGGCGGTGCGCACGCTGCCGGGCGTCTTCGTCAGCTCGACGGGAATTCCGACCGCCTTCGTCTTGCCGTACTGCGGGTGATCGAAGTCGACGATGTACTGGTTCGCGAGCACCTGCGGATCGTTCGGCAGATCGTCGACCGTGTTCACGATCGTGTAGATGTAATCGCCCGAGTCCTCGCGCAGGATGCGCAGCCACTCGTCGCGCGGCTTCGACGCCATCGCGGCGTCGATCAGCGCGACGCACTCCGCGCAGTTCTTCGCGCGCACGCTGAGGTCCTTGAAGCGCTCGTCGGTCGCGAGCTCGGGGCGGCCGATCACGCGCGCGAAGTCGGGCCAGTAGCGATCGCTTTGCAGCATCGCGAATGCGATCCACTTGCCGTCGGCGCAGCGGTAGTGGTTCCAGAGCGGGTTCATCGCGCGCGCGCGGAACGTGCGCGGAAACGCGACGCCGGCCATCAGCTTCATCGAGACGCTGAGGCCTTGCAGGAACAGCATCGAGCCGAGGTGGGAGCCGTTCACCTCCTGGCCGACGCCGAAGCGCTCGCGAGCGAACAAGGCGTTCATGATTCCCCACGCGAGCATCACGCCGCCCATCTGGTCGGCGATGCCGCCGGCGATGCCGAGCGGCGGCATGTCGGGCTCGCCGGCCGCGTTCATGATTCCGGAGCGCGCGAGCCCGAGATGATCGAACGAGGGCTCGGCGGTCTCCGCGCCGTGCGCGCCGTAGCCGGTCGCGCTCGCGTAGATCAGCTTCGGGTTGCGCTGCGAGAGCGCTTCGTAATCGATCCCGAGCCGCGTCGCGACGCCGCTGCGGAAGTTCTGCACGAACACGTCGGCATGCTTCACGAGGTCGTAAAGCACCTCGCGGCCGGCGGGCTTCGCGAAGTCGAGCGTGATGCCGCGCTTGTTCCGGTTGTGCGACTCGAAGTACCAGTTCGGCCGGCCCGCTCCCTGCGCGCCGCCGGCGGCGAACAGGTGACGCCCCGGATCGCCGACGCCCGTCTGCTCGATCTTGATCACGTCGGCGCCCATGTCGGCCAGCATCGACGTGCAGATCGGGCCCTGCTGCCAGATCGTCCAGTCGAGAACGCGAATGCCTTCGAGCGGCATCGGCATGATCTTCTCCTCGGGGACGTTCCTTAAGAAGTTAAGAAGTTCCCCGGCGGGCGTTTCTTAGTTTCTCAAAGAACGTCCCCGCTTGCGGCTTTACTGCAGGTAGTTCGTGCCGCCGAGGCGCGCGGCCTTGGGGTCGATGCGCACGTGGACGACGGCGAGCTTGCCGGCGCCGAGCGCGCGCTCGAGCGCGGGGCGGATCTGCTCGGGGCGCTCCACGTACTCGGCGTGTGCGCCGACCATCTCGGCCATCAGCTCGTAGCGAGCCGGCAAGAGCGACGCGATGCGCGGCGCGCCGGCCGGCATGAACGCGTCCTGCAGCATGTGGCCCGCGATGCCCTCGTTGTTCGCGACCACGAGCACGGGCGCCGCGCCCACGCGCATCGCGGTCTCCACTGACATCGCGGCGGCGCCGAACGCGTAGTCGCCGAGCACCGCAACGCTGGGCTTGTCAGGGCACGCGAGCTTCGCGCCGATCGCGTAGGGCGCGCCGACGCCCATGCAGCCGGTCGTGCCCGCGTTCAGCCGCCCGCGGTTCTCGTAGCTCGGCAGCATCGCGCGGCACACGCCCATGATCATCTCGCCTTCCTCGGTGACGATCGCGTCGCGCGGCAGCACGGCCGCGACCTCCTGCACCAGCCGATACGGGTTGATCGGGATCGACGCGTCGTGGATCGCCTTCGCCGCGCCGGCCTCGTTGCGCTCGCGCTCGGCGCGCAGCGACGAGAGCCATGCGCCGCCCGCACTGCGGAGCTTGCGCTTGGAGACCGCGCTCGCGAGCTGCTCGGTCGCGACGGCGGCGTCGGCGACGATGCCGAGCGCCACCTCCGCGCCCGACGTCATCTCCTCGGGCGCGAGGTCGATCTGCACGATCTTCGCGCCCTTCGCGAAGCGCCGGCCGAGCCCGAAGATCCAGTTGAAGCGCCCGCCGACCATCAGCACGACGTCGGCGTTCTTCATGGCGTGCGAGCGCGCCGCGTTCGCGAAGTTCGGGTGGTCGTCGGGCAGCGTGCCGCGCGCCATC
The DNA here is from genome assembly GCA_035762585.1 of Myxococcota bacterium. GTDB lineage: Bacteria > Myxococcota_A > UBA9160 > UBA9160 > UBA6930 > VGRF01. Next base: position 906 of record DASTOI010000453.1, on the reverse strand, counting down.
GGCGACGTGATGTACGGGATGCCGAGGTCGACGAGCTTCGCGAGCGCGGCACGTGCGTCGGCCCACGCCGCGCCCTTGCCGATCAGCACGAGCGGGCGCTCCGCGGATTCGAGCAAATCCGCCGCGCGCGCGATCGCATCCGGATCGGGATGCATGCGCGTGATCTCGCGCGGCGCGTAATGACGCACGCTCTCTTCTGCGACCTTGCGCGACACGAGGTGGCCCGGGAAATCGAGGTAGACGCCGCCCGGCCGGCCCTCGAGCGCCTTCGCGAGCGCGAGGTGGATCCACTCGCCGATCCGCTCGGTCGCGTCGACCTGGCCCGTCCACTTGCAGACCGGCTTTGCGGCCGCGACTTGGTTCAGCTCCTGGAACGCGCCGAGGCCGAGCGTGCCGCCGAACGCCGATCCCCCTAACACCACCAGCGGCATCGCGCTCTCGGTGGCGACGTAGAGCGGCGTGATCGCGTTCGTCATCGCGGGGCCGGAGCCGACCACGAGCACGCCGGGCTTCTTCTTCTGCCAGCCCCAGCTCGAGGCCATGAAGCCGCCGTTGATCTCGTGGCGGCAGCCGACGACTTTGAGGCCTTCCTGCGCGCCGCCGCCGAACAGCTCGATCATCGGGCCGGCGACGACGCCGAACATCGTGTCGATGCCGGACTTCTTCAGCTGGCGGGCGGCGATCACGCCGCCGTTGATCTCGGCCATCTTCGATTGCTCCTTCGGCTTCGGTGTCGGCGATCGCGCGACGCTACCACGCGACGGTGGGGGCGATGGCGTCTCCTGCGAGCTCCGCAGACGCGGCGGGGCCGGGCGCCGTCCGGCGGGGGCTCGGCTCCGCTCACCGCGTGACCGCGATGGACCGAGGTTTGCGCCGTTCGAGGATTTTGGCGCGCTGCGCTTCGAG
>DASTOI010000452.1:0-2324 GCA_035762585.1 Myxococcota bacterium | reverse complement strand
CGCGCTCGAGCCGCGCGACGTTCTCGGCGAACAAGCCGATCGAGGTGTCGAGCAGGTCCGGGAAGCCGCCCGCGACGTGCGGCGTCAGCCAGAAATTCGGCGCCTTCCAGAGCGGGCTGTCCGCAGGCAGCGGCTCGCGCGCGAACACGTCGAACGCGGCGCCTGCGAGCCGCCCACCCGACAGCGCCTCGAACAGCGCCGTCTCGTCGACGATGCCGCCACGCGCGAGGTTCACGAGATACGCGCTCGGCTTCAGCAGTGCGAGCTCGCGCGCGCCGAGCGAGCCCCGCGTCGCGTCGGTGAGCGGCACGAGGATCACGACCACGTCGCTCTCGGCGAGCACGCGCCCGGTTCCGGATTGCGCCTCGATCCACGCGACGGCGGGATGCGGCTTCGGCTCGCGCTGCGTCCCGATCACGCGCATGCCGAGCGCGTGCGCGCGCTCCGCGAGCGCGAGCCCGATCGCGCCGAGCCCGAGAATGCCGAGCGTCTTGCCGGCGGCCCGTTCTGGGAGGCGACGCTCCCAGCGTCGTGCGCCCTGCGCGGCGACGAAGAATGGCAGCTGCTTCAGCAGCGCGAGCACGAGCGTGAGGCCGAACTCCGCCATCGAGTCCGCCGACATGCCGCGCTGGTTCGCGATCACGACGCGCTCGGGGAGTCCGTCCGCCGGCAGCAGGTAGTCGACGCCGGCGCCGAACGCCTGGATCAGCCGCAGCTCGTGCGCCCTCGCCCAGTGCGAGCGCGGCGGCTGCAGCGCGAACAGATAAACCGCCCCGCCGATCCCCGAGGCGAACTCCTCGGGCTTTCTCCAGCAGACGACCTCGCGACCCGGAAAATGCTTCTCGAGCAGCGGGCGGGCGGCGTTCGCGAACGGCAAGTAGGCATGGATGGGCAGCGACACGGGGCGCATCTTAGGCCGCCGCCGGCTCTTGCAGCGCGAGGTCTCTCGGCACGCCGCCTGCATTCTCTCGCGCGAGAGGAGGGCTCCATGCGCAGGCAACGCTCGAAGACCCACACCGCCGCGACGCTGCCGCGGGAGAGCGCCACGAACAAGCCGCTGCGTTCCGACCCGTACTCGCTGCGCGGAAAGCATCCCGACCCGAGCGCATGCACCGGCTGCGGCGCGATCTACCGGGCGGGCCGCTGGGCGTGGGGCACACCGCCGGCCGACGCCGCGCCCGTGCTGTGCGGGGCTTGCCGCCGCGCGGCGGACGACTATCCGGCCGGCGTCGTGCGGTTGTGCGGTGATTATTGGCCCGCGCACCGCGACGAGCTGCTCTCGCTCGCGCGCCACATCGAAGAACGCGAGCGCGCCGAGCATCCGCTGAAGCGGATCATGCGCGTGCACGAGCAGGACGGCGCGCTCGAGATCGCCACGACCGACGCGAAGCTCGCGCGCGGCATCGGCAAGGCGCTGAAGCGCGCCCATCATGGCGCGCTCCAGCTACCGCCGACCTCACGCGAGAACGTCACTCGCGTGACCTGGGAACGCTGAGGCAAGCGCCGCGCGAGAGCATTTCTTCGCCGCCCGCGACTTCATCCTGCGATCAGCCGGCGGCTTCGGCGGCGGGCCCCGCGAGCAGCGCGCTCGCGATCAGCTGCGCGGTCTCGATGCCATTGCTCGGGTGCGGGAGCGTGTCGCACGAGACCAGGCGGGCGATGTGCGCGGCGCGCATCCGCGCCTCGGCGCCGGGCGCGACGATCGCGTGCACGACCACCGCCTCGACGTGCTTCGCGCCGGCGTCGACCGCCGCGCGCGCTGCCGCGGCGAGCGTCGCGCCCGAGCTCGCGATGTCGTCGACGACGACCGCGCGCTCGCACGGCGCGTGCGCGCCGCGCAGCGAGACGACCACCTCGTCGTCGCCGGTGCGGCGCTTGTGCGCCACGGCGCTCGGCAGCGACGCGGCGTCGCCGATCGCGCGAATCCACGGCGCCGATTCCTCATCGGGCCCGACCACCCAGCACGGCTCGCGCTGCACGGCGAGCCAGCGCGCGATCGCCGGCGCGGCCGAGAGCGCGATCGTCTCACACGGAAACACCTCGGCGAGCGACCCGATGCGATGCAGATGCGGCTCGACGCAGACGACGCGCTCGAACGCGCGCCCGAGCAGCTGCCCGAGCACGCGCTGCGAGACCGCCTCGCCCCGCGCGAACGCGCGGTCCTGGCGCATGTACGGGAGATACGGCGCGACGAGCGTCACGTGATCCGCGCCGCCATCGCGCAGCGCGGAGGCCGCGAGCAGCAGCTCGAACAGCTTCGAGTTCGGATCATGCAGCGAGCGAACGAGGAACGCGGGCTCCGGCCGCGGGTCGATGCGGACGCG
>DASTOI010000451.1:0-8905 GCA_035762585.1 Myxococcota bacterium | reverse complement strand
GGCCGGCGCCCGCACGAGCCGCTCGTGATGCTCGGCGAACTCGTGAGCCGGCAGCCAGGCGTCGAGCTGCGTCATCGGGTGCGCGTCAGCGCCTCGCGGCCTGCGCCGCCGCGGCGCGCTTCAAGAGCGCCTCGCGTACCTTCGCCTCGTCGACGTCTTGTCCCTCGCGGAACGCGACCGCGAACGCGCCCGCCATCTGCTTCACGACGTCACCGATCGTCGCGTAGCCGGCGGCATAATCACTCGGCTGCTTGCCGCCGAGCCCGCGCTGCGGCGTCAGGTCGACGTGCTTCGCCTGCGCGCGGAGCGCGCCGACCGTCGCGCGCTCGCGCGGCACGTGCGCGAACGGGTCGTACGAGAAGTGTTTCATCGCGTTGCGGTGCGTGATCGCGTCGATCTCGGCGTCGGGCACGCCCGCGAGGCTCTCCCACAACACCTCGGGCGCGTGCGGCCAGGTGCTGTCGGAATGCGGGTAGTCGCACTCCCAGGTGATCGTCTCGACGCCGATCAGGTCTCGGTTGCGCACGCCGACCGCGTCGTCGATGAAGCAGCTGACGATGTGCTCGCGGAACACGTCGCTCGGCAGCTTTCCGCCGAGCTCGTTCAGCGTCCAGCGGTGGTGATGGCGGTGCACGTAGTCCGCGCGCTCGAGGAAGTACGGGATCCAGCCGATGCCGCCCTCGCTGAGCGCGAACTTCAGGTTCGGGTACTTCGGCAGGAACTTCGAGTAGACGAGCTCGGTGAGCCCGTTGTAGAGCGTGATCGGCGTGCTCGTGATCATGATCTCCACGGGCGCGCTCTGATCCTGCAGGTTCATGCCGGTGCCCGAGCCGATGTGCATGCACAGTACCGTGCTGCACTCGTCGGCCGCCTCCCAGAGCGGCGTCCAGTAATCACTGTGCAGGCTCGGATGGCCGAGGCCGGGCGGGACGTCGGGGAACGTCATCGAGTGGCAGCCGCGCTTCGCGAGGCGGCGGATCTCGTCCGCGGTTGCTCTCGGATCGCTGAGCAGCGGGAGCGCGAGCGGAATGAAGCGGCCCGGCGCGCTCGCGCACCAGTCGTCGAGGTGCCAGTCGTTGTACGCGCGCCACAAGACGCGCGCGAGCTCCGGATCTTGGAGCCGCGAGAACAGCTCGCCGCAGAAGCCGGTCATCGACGCGAAGCAGAGCGAGCCGAGCACGCCGTTCGCGTTCATGTCGTCGACGCGCGCGCGCACGTCCCAGCAACCGCGCCGCAGCTGCGCGAGCGAGGTCGGCTCCATCCCGTACTCCTCGGGCGCGCGGCCGGCGACCGCGTTCAGGCCGACGTTCGGGATCTGATGACCCTCGAGGTACCAGACGTCGGCGCCGTTCTCCTTCTGCAGGAGGCGCGGCGCGCGCGAACGCCACTTCTCAGGGACGTGCCGCTCGAACAGGTCCGGCGGCTCGCACACGTGGTCGTCGACCGAGACCAGGACCATGTCGTCCATGCGCATGGCGGGGGACCTCCGGATCGCGCGATCTTGGGACGCGCGGCCCGGTGCGGTCAAGCGCTGGGCAGGAGACGCGCGCGGAATGGGATGGCTCGAGGAACGACGGCTCGATCTCGAGGAGGCCGCGCGCAATCTCCGGATCGCGCAGCGCATCCTCGCGATCAAGCCGGACGGCGCGTTCACGGCGGCCGACGCGATCGAGGCGAGCGTGCGGCGCGCGCCCGAGCGGATCGCGGTGCGCTTCGAGGAGCGCGCGCTCACGTACCGCGAGCTCGACGCCGGCGCGAATCGCGTCGCGCGCTGGGCGCGCGGGCTGGGGGTCGCGCAAGGCGACGTCGTCGCGCTGCTGATGGAGAACCGGCCCGAGTACCTAATTACCTGGCTCGGGCTCGCGAAGGTCGGCGCCGTCACCGCGCTGATCAACTCGAACCTCAGCGGAATTCCGCTCGCGCATTCGCTCCGCGTTTCGGGCGCGCGCCAGCTCGTGCTCGGTGCGGAGCTCGCCGAGCGCTGCGCGCCGGCGCTCGCGCAGCTGGATGAGAAGCCGCGCGTGTGGGCGCAGGGCGGCGGCGCTTCGGACGCGGAGGACTTCGACGCGGCGCTCGCGGCGGAGAGCGGCGCTGCGTTCGATCCCGCCGCGCGCCGCGGGCTGCGCGCGAATCACAACGTCTTCTACGTCTACACGAGCGGCACGACGGGCCTGCCGAAGGCGGCGAACTTCAGCCACCACCGCTTCCTCGCGACCGCGCTCGGCTTCGGCCTCGGCTCGGACTTCGGGCCGCGCGACTGCATCTACGTCGCGCTGCCGCTCTACCACAGCGCGGGGATGGTCGCGGCGGCCGGCGCGGCGCTCGTCGCCGGCTCGGGCGTCGCGCTCGCGCGGCGCTTCTCGGCGACCCACTTCTGGTCCGACTGCGTGCGCCACGAAGCGACCGTGTTCCAGTACATCGGCGAGCTCTGCCGCTACCTGCTCGCGGCGCCGCCGCATCCCGACGAGCGGCGCCATCGCCTGCGCGTCGCGGTCGGCAACGGCCTGCGCGCCGACGTCTGGCCGGCGTTCCAGGAGCGCTTCCGCATCCCGCGCATCGTCGAGTTCTACGGCGCGACCGAGGGCAACGTCTCGCTCGTCAACACGCGCGGGAAGGTCGGCGCGGTCGGCCGCGTGCCGCGCGCATTCCGCAAGTTGTTGGGCGTTCGCATCGTGCGCTTCGACGCCCTGCGCGAGGAGGTCGTGCGCGGCCCGGACGGCTTCTGCATCGAGTGTGCGCCCGGCGAGGCCGGCGAGCTGCTCGGCGTGATCCGCGCGCGCTCGCTCGTGCGCTTCGAGGGCTACTCCGACGCGCGCGCGAGCGAGAAGAAGATCCTGCGCGACGTGTTCGAGCGCGGCGACGCCTACTTCCGCAGCGGAGACTTGTTACGGAGCGACGCCGACGGCTTCTACTACTTCGTCGACCGCATCGGCGACACGTTCCGCTGGAAGGGCGAGAACGTCGCGACCGGCGAGGTGGCCGAAGTGCTCGCCGCGTTCCCCGGCGTGCGCGACGCGAACGTCTACGGCGTGCGCGTGCCCGGGAGCGAAGGGCGCGCCGGGATGGCCGCGGTCGTCGCGGAGCCCGGGCGCGAGCTCGATCTCGCGGGCCTCTACGCGCACGTCGCGAAGAACCTCGCGGCCTACGCGCGCCCGCTGTTCCTGCGCCTCCAGCCCGAGCTCGAGGTCACGGGAACGTTCAAGCAGCGCAAGGTGGGATTGAGCGAAGACGGCTTCGACCTCGCGCGTGTGCGCGATCCGCTCTTCTTCGCCGACGCGGACCGCGAGACGTACGTCCCGCTCGACGCCGCGCTGCACGAGCGCATCGCAAAGGGCGAGCTTCGGCTCTAGCGGCTGCGCCCGCGGCGATACCGGCCGAGAGAGGATCAGAACTCTCGCTCTCTCGATGGGAGCGCGAGACCCTTTGTGTCAGGCTGCGGAGAGGGCAAGCGCTTTCGCGACGGTTGCTGACGCCGGGGGTTGCAGTGATCGAGGTCGAGGGTCTCACCAAGCGCTACGGAGATCTCACGGCGGTGCGCGACCTCTCGTTCGCGGTGCGGCCGGGAGAGGTGCTCGGGCTGGTCGGGCCGAACGGCGCGGGGAAGACGACGACGCTGCGCGCGATGGCCGGCGTGATTCCTCCGTCGCAGGGGACGATCCGCATCACCGGCTTCGACCTCGCGCGCGAGCCGCTCGCCGCGAAGCGCGAGCTCGCGTTCATCCCCGACGAGCCACGGCTGTTCGACCATCTGACCGCCGAGCAGCACTTGAGGTTCATCGCGCGCGTTTATCAGGTGGACGACGCTCCGGCGCGCGGCGCCGCGCTGCTCGCGGAGCTCGGGCTGGCGGACAAAACGCGAGCGCTGCCTGGCGAGCTCTCGCGCGGCATGAAACAGAAGCTCGCGATCGCGTGCGGCCTCTTGCATCGCCCGCGCGCGCTGCTGCTCGACGAGCCGCTGACCGGGCTCGACCCCGCCGGCATCCGCGCGATGAAGCAGACGCTGCGCCGGCTCGCGAGCGACGGAGCCGCGCTCGTGATCAGCTCGCACTTGCTCGGGCTGCTCGAGGCGGTCTGCACGCACGTGCTGATCGTGAAGGACGGCGCGAAGGTCGCCGACGGAACGCTCGGCGAAGTGCGCCGGCACTTCGCCGAGCGCCCCGACGCGAGCCTCGAAGACGTTTTCTTCGCTCTGACCGAGAGCGCGCCCTCGGCCTCGAACGATCGCGCGTGAACGGCGCGCTCGCCTATCTCGAGCTCCGTTCGCGCGCCAACGCGCTGCTCGGTTGGCTGCGGCGGCTGCGCGAGCCGCGTTACGCGCTCGGCTCGCTCGTGATGCTCGCGTACTTCGGCTTCTTCGTGTTCCGCCCGCTGTGGTCGACGGACGGCGAGCTCCCGCGCGCGCAGCGCAGCGTCGGCGGCCTCTTGACCGGCGACCTCGCGCTCGTCCTCGTGTTTCTCTCGCTCGCCGCGGGCTGGATCTTCGGCGGCGAGCGCGCGGCGCTCGGCTTCACGGAGGCGGAGGTGAACTTTCTGTTCCCGGCGCCGCTCGAGCGGCGCGCGCTGGTTCACTACCGGATCTTCAAGGGACAGCTCGCGGTCGTGATCGGAGCTCTCTTGTACGCGGCGCTCGCCGCCGGCTCCGGCTACCCGTTCGGGCAGCGGGTCGTTGGGTTCTGGGTCGTGCTGTCGTTCTTCAATCTCCACATGCTCGCGCGCGCGTTCACGTGCGAGCGCCTGCTCGCGCTCGGCCTCGGCGCAAAGCGGCGGCGCGCGGTGCTGTCGGCGTTGTTGGTCGCTCTGCTCGCGGCGACGTGGGCTTCCCGCGCGGGACCCGCCGGCGCATCGACCGGCAGGTTCGGCTTCGAGGGCGAGCTCGCCGCGCTCCTCGGCACCGCTCCGCTCGCGTGGGTGCTCGCGCCGCTGCGCGCGATCTTCGCGCCGCTGCGGGCCGCGAGCACCGCAGAGATGCTGAGCGCGCTCGCGCCCGCCCTGCCGCTGCTCGCGGCGCACTACCTATGGGCGATGCGTGCGATGGTGGGCTTCGAGGAAGCATCCGCCACGCTGGCCGAGAAGCGCAGCGCTCGGCTGCGCGCGGTGCGCGCCGGGCGCGGTCTGCTCGCGTTGCGCGAAGCCAAAGTGCGAGTCGATCCGTTCGCGCTCGCGCCGCGCGGGCGCGCGGAGGTCGCGTTCCTGTGGGAGCGTTTGATCGCCGCCGGCAGCTGGGCGTCTCCGCGCTCGCTTTGCGGGATCGCCGCGCTCCCGATCGCAGCAACGCTCGGCCTGCGCGCGGTGCCGAGCTGGCATGGCGCGCTGCGCACGGTCTCGATCCTCGCGGGGGTTCTCGCGGTCTACGCGTTGATGGTCGGCCCGGCGCTCGCGCGCGGCAGCCTCGCGGCGATCTTCGAGCGCATCGACGTCACGAAGTCGTACCCGCTGCGCGGCTGGCAGGTCGTGCTCGGCGAGCTGCTCGTGCCGATCGCGCTGCTGGGCGCCGGCCAGCTGACGCTGATCACGGTCGCCGCGCTCGGCGCGGGGGCGCTCATGGAGGATCCGCGGCTCGCGATCGCGGGCTGGCTGGGCGCCGCCGCACTGACGCCTCCGCTCACCGCGTTGATGTTCGGTGCGCAGCTCGGCCTCCAGCTCGCGCTGCCGGCGTGGTTCCGCCCGTCGCAGCACGTTGGCGTCGAGCTGGGCGGCCAACGCCTGCTGTTCGTCTTCGGCTCGATGCTCGTCTTCGCTGCCGCATTGATCCCGGCCGCGGTCGCCGCGGCGGCGATCTCCGGCTCCGCGTGGGTGCTTCTGGACAGCCGCGCGCTCAGCGCCGGGCTCGGTGCTCTGGCCGCCGCGCTGACCGTGCTCGCCGAGTTCGTGCTGCTGCTGCGCTGGCTCGGCGGGAAACTCGAGCGGCTCGACCTAGCGAGCGATCTCACGCGCTGAGTCGGCGCTCAGCCTCGGCCCGGGCCCCGGCGGCGCGAAGCACGTGCGGCGCCCGCGACGCCCGCCGCCGCCAGCAGAGTCGCGCCCGCGCTGGGCTCCGGGACGGTGCGCGGCGGCGTCTGGCCGAAGCGCACCGAGTCGAGCGCGACGTTGTCCTGGATTCCCGGGGAGAGGTTCGAGACGTCCACCACCAGTAACAGCTCGGCCGCCGACAGCGGCGTCGCGAACGCGAAGGTCGTGTGGCCAGGGCCCGCGGCATCGCCCTCGACGAGCACGTCGGTCTGCGAGAAGAGCGTGGCCGCCCCGGCGATCACCGATACGCCGGCAATCACGTAATCGGTGCCGAAGCCGGCGAGCTCGAAGCCATAGAGATCGACGGCGAAGCCCGGCGCGGCGGTCAATCGGATGCTGAGCGATGGTGCGCCCGCCGTTCCGGGCCCATCCGAGAAGATGACGTTCACGAGATCGCCGTAGCCGTCTTGCCAGAGGTTGACGCGCGGATCGGTGGCCGTGGCCGCCGCCGAGAAGATCTCGAGCGTGACGTCCGGCGTGAAGCCCTCGCCGCCGTTGCCATAGGTGAAGAAGCCACCGGGTACCGCCATCACGGCGCCGGTCACGTTGTCGCCGTAGTCCGCCGGCAGCGCGCCGCCGGCGCTCGTCGGCACGACCGTCGAGCCCGTGGCGTTCCGCTCTTCGTCGAAGAGCAGGACCGTGGCGCGCGCCGCGCGAGGCGCGAGCAGCGTGAGCACCGCAAAGGCGATCAGCGCGAGTGCGTGTTGCTCAACAGTCATCGAAGCCCTGCCTCTCGCTGCCGAAAGAAGTGGATGTGGACTCGACGCGCCGCAAGGGTCAAACATGCCGGCCGCCGCCGCGCAGGAGCGCCCTCGAGATGGGCGCGAAACCGAGAGCGAGGGCGAGGAGCGAGGCAGCCGCCGGCTCCGGCACCGTGATCGGCACGCCGAACGTGCCCGAGCCCGAGCCCGCGATCGTCACGTCGCTCGGCAGGATCAGGCTCAGCAGCGCGGTGTTACTGAGATCGCCCGAGACGCTCGCGCCGGCCGCGACCGCGAGCACGTTGAACGAGAGCAACGAGGTCAGCTCGATCAGGACCTCCGGTCCCGCGACCGTCAGCGTCACCGAGAGCGTGTCGCTGATGGCGCCGTCCGTGTTGTAGAGCGCGGAATCGCTCTGCTGGAGCACGCCCGGCGAAGACAGCGTGATCGAGCTGTTCGCGCCGATCGAGCTGCCCGCGCTCGTCGAGAGGACGCCGCTGACGAGCAGCTCGAGCGTCACGTCGAACGGATCGGTGCGGCTCGTGGTCAGCGTGATCACGTCGCGCGCCTCGGCGACGGCTTGAAGGATCGGCTGGCCCTGCCCGAACAACGCGCTCGCGCCGGAGTTGGTCAGGCCGCCCGAGACGCGCAGCGCGAGGTTGCCGATGTCGGCCGACGACGCGTAGTCGAACAGCCCGATCTGCGCGTCTCCAACGCTGACGACCGAGCGCGTGAACGGCGTCGCCTCCTCGGACTCGAGAAGCGTCGAAAGCGGCGGGCTCGGCAGCGGCCCGTCGAGGTCGACGCGACCGCGCGCCTCGATGCCGACGGTCGCGTCGAACGGGAGCGCGGCAGCGGGCCGCGGATCGAGGGGAAGGAGAGCGAGGGCGACGAATGCGAGGGGCAGCTGGCTCACGGCGATCACTCCGATGGCGCGGGATCCGCGCCGGCCGCGCGCGACTCCTTGCCGTCCGAGAATGAGCCACGCCCGGCCGGGCGGTCCATGGTCAATTTCACCAAGGCGCGCCCGCGCGGCGGGTCAGGACGGCGCGCGCTGCAGCTTGGCTGCGAGCTCGCTGCGCGAGCTGACGCCGAGCTTGCGGTAGAGCGACTGCGCCTGGTTCGCGATCGTGCGCTCCGAGCAGCCGCGCTCGCTCGCAATCTCTCGGTTGGTCGCGCCGCGCACCAACGCGAGCGCGACTTCGCGTTCAGCCGCGGTGAGGGGCGCGAGGCGGCTCTCGTCGATCAGCGCGGCCGATGCGAACGCGAGCGTCTCGCCGCCGAGCTCGAGCTCGGCGAAGCGCACACATAGGCCCGACGGCGCGAACAGCGCTGCCAGCTCCGCAAGCGATCGCACGCCGAGCTTTGCGCGCGCGCGTGCGAGTGCGTTCGACACGGTGGCTGGGGCCAGCCCGAGCGCGTAGGCGATTTGCTTGGGCGCGAAGCCGCGGCCGAGGTGCTCGGCCGCCTGCCGCTCGCGGCGCGCGAGCCCGCGCGGGTCGACGTTGCCGGGCTCGTTGCGATGCGCGACGACGAAGCGGCGCCCATCGCGATCGAAGTGGTCGACCAGCGACCAGCGCCCGCTCACGAGCGCCTCCCAGAGTGCGAGCGCTGCTTCCGGCGACTCGCGCCGCATGCGACCGCGCGCGCGCTCGCTCGTCGCGACCGCCGCTCGCAGCGCATCGCGCGCGCTCGCGGGCTTCGCGCGCCCGCGCGCGTCGTGAACGTGTGCGTTCGCGTCGAGCACGGCCTCGACGCTCTGCGCGTCGAGCGACGCGTCCTCGATTGCGAGCCGCAGCCGCATCCCGGCGCCCGCGTGCAACGCGGCGCGCGCCCAGAGCGGCCGAACGCTGCGCGCCATCGTCGCGATCTCACGGCGCGGAGAGCTGATCGCGACGCCGGCGCCGATGTTCGCGTGGGCCACGATGCCCACCGTGTCCCGGTAGCGCCCGCCGCTCGTGAGCGCGACCGGCGCGAGCAGCGCCGAATCCGCCCCAAAGACCTCCGACAGCGACGCGGCGACGAGCTCGCTCCGGTAGACGAGCTCGAGCGCTCGCGTCGATGCGACGTGGTTCGTCTCGGCAGCGACCTGCGCGAGCTGCGGGAGGCCGCCTGCCGATGCGCCGGCGTGGATCTCGATGCGATCGCCTCGCCCACGAAACGCGATCGCCGCGACGCCCTCGCCCTCTCCGAGC
>DASTOI010000450.1:0-6828 GCA_035762585.1 Myxococcota bacterium | reverse complement strand
GCGCGCGCTGGCGAGTCGCCTCGCTCGGCCGCGGCTTCCCGCAGAGCTGGCTCGCGAACGACGAGCCGGTGCGAACGGCGGAGCGTGCGGCGCTCGACGGCGGCGAGGAGTACGGGCTCGCCGCGCGCACGCTCGATCCCGTCGCGTTCGGCGTGCGCCTGCTGCAGCCGATCGACGCGTACCGAATGGCCGAGCGCAGCGCGAAGTACGCGGTGCTCTTCATCGCGCTGACGTTCACGACGCTCTGGCTGTTCGAGGTGCTCGCGAAAGCGCCGCTGCACTCGGTGCAGTACCTGCTGGTCGGCGCCGCGCTGTGCCTCTTCTTCCTGCTCGAGCTCTCGCTCGCCGAGCATCTCGGCTTCGGCGTCGCCTATGCGATCGCGAGCAGCGGCATCGTCGGCCTCGTCGGCGGCTATGCGTGGGCGTTGCTGCGCGGCGCCGGCCGGGCCGGCGTCGTCGCCGGCGTCGTGACGACGCTCTACGCATACCTCTACGTGGTTCTCACGAACGAGGACTACGCGCTGCTCGCGGGCGCGATCGGCCTCTTCGCCGCGCTCGCCGCAGTCATGTGGCTCACGCGCCGCGTCGACTGGCGCGACGTCGGCGCGAACGAGGAGCAGGCGCGCGCGGCGACGACGTAATCGCGCGCGTGCCAGCTCGACCGCAGCCTGCGGGTGACCTACAAAGGCGAGCCGCCCGCGCACGCCGCGGAGCGAATCGGAGACACGCAGATGGCCCGCAGCAAGAGCAAGCAGAACCGGGTTCGGCACAAGCGCATCGTGCAGGCGCGACACCGCGCCGAACGTCGCAAGGCCGCGAAGAAGGCCGAATCGCGGCCGCGCTAGCAAGTGCGCAGCGACGCGGAGGCGCAAGCTCGGCGCGCAGCGAGGCCACGCGGGTCTTCGGGTCGCGTCAGCCGGTCGGAGTCGCGGCAGGAGCTGAGCGAAGTCGAACTGTTACCTCCGCGAGCGCTGGACCCTCCGCGTGCGGTGGTCGGGCATCCTGATTCGTGCGCGAGCGAGAGCGCTCAGGAGCGGTCGAAGAGCTCCTGATCGTCGCGCACATCGCGATCGCGGCTGCGCGGCTCGAGCTCGTCGCCATCCGTTGAGCGCGCGCTCTCACCCGCTGCGCGCTCGCGCGCGTCGGCCTGGCGCTCGCTCTGCCACTCCGCGCGCTCGCGCGTCATCTCGGCGCGCTCGCGCTCGTCGCGCGCGGCCTGCGTCGCTTGCGGCTCGACCGGCTGCTGGCTCTTCGCGCGGCGGCCTTCCGCATCGCCCGCCTCGGCGCGGCGCCGACCCGATGGGGCGCCCTTGTATCGCGCAGCCTTGTTCATGCCGGACTTCGCGCCGCCCGACTTCGACGATTTCCCTTTTCGTCGCGCCATGTTTCTCCTCCGCGGGAGGTTTGTGCAAAGCGCGCCGCGGCAGCGAGGCGCAGCGGCTAGGAGACCGACTCGGGATGCCCGATCACCGCGCGCCGAGGGTCCACCGCACGCGGAGGCCACTGTTCGACTTCGCTCGGCTCCTACCGCATCGACTCCGCTCGGCTGACGCGAGCCGAAGCCTCGCGTGGCCTCGCTGCGCGCCGAGCTTGCGCCTCCGCCTCGCTGCGCGCTTCGCTTGCTAGCCGAGCCGCGCCGGCGCATCCGACGCGTCGCCGTGCCGGAACTCCCGCATCGCGCCGCCCTTCGAGAGGCTCTGAACGAGCTCGTGCCTGCGCGTCTCGAGCAGCTCGCCGATCCGCTCGAGCTCCGCGTCCTCCATCAGCTTCGTGGCGCGCTTGAACATCTCCCGCTCTTCCGCGCGCGCGTGGTGGAGCACGAGCTCCTTCAGCACCTTCGCGCGCGCCGCGAACTGCTCCGAGCCGGTGTCGGTCTGCTGGAGATCCGGCAGCACGAGCTGCTTCACGGCACGATGCTCTTCGAGCGCCTCGAAGAAGAGCTGCTCGTCCTCGTCCGATTCAGCCGCTGCGCGAAACGCCGGGTAGAAAATCTCCTCCTCGATCGCGGCGTGCACTTCGAGCTCGAGCGAGACCTGTTCGAGCAGCGCCGTGCGGCGGTCCGCCGCGGCGGCGTCGCGCGCGGCGAGCTCCTCGAGCAGCGCCTTCACCGTCTTGTGGTCCTTCTTGAGCAGTCGGATCGCATTCATCGCGTTCTCCCGGCGGCGACGTGACGACGTCGTGCAATCGATGTGCCCGTGCGGCACTCGCCTTGCACCGCCGGCCCCGAATGAGATGGGTGCAGCTCGTGCGCGAGACGGTCGTCGAGTGGTGGCGCGTCGATGCGCTGCGCCACGGCGCCGCGCTCGCGTACTACAGCGTGTTCTCGCTCGCCCCGATCCTCGTGATCAGCGTCGCGCTCGCCGGGCTCGTGTTCGGCGAGGAAGCGGCGCGCGGCCACATCGTGGGCGAGATCGGCGGGCTCGTCGGAGAAGACGGCGCCGAAGCGATCCAAACGCTGATCGAGAAGGCGTCGCTGCAAGAAGACACCGGCCTCGCGGCGTCGCTGATCGGCGTCGCGACGTTGTTATTCGGCGCGACCGCCGCGTTCGGTCAGCTGCAGTACGCGCTGAACCGCATCTGGGACGTGCGCGAAAACGCGCGCAGCGGCTGGAAGGGATTGGTGCGCGCGCGCTTCGTCTCGTTCTCGATGGTGCTCGTGATCGGCTTCCTGCTGCTCACGTCGCTGGTCGTGACCGCCGCGCTCGCGGCGCTCGATCAGCTGGTGGGGACCCGCATCGAGTACCTGCAGCCGATCCTGAACGCGCTCAACACGGTCGTGTCATTAGGGGTGATCACGTGCTTGTTCGCGGCGATCTTCAAGGTGCTGCCCGATACGCGCATCGCGTGGCGCGACGTCTGGCTCGGGGCCGCGGTGACGGCGCTCTTGTTCGTCGTCGGCAAGACCGTGATCGGCCTCTACATCGGCAACACCAGCGTCGCTTCGACGTACGGCGCGGCGAGCTCGGTCGTCGTGCTGCTGCTGTGGATCTATTACTCCGCGCAGATCGTGTTCCTGGGCGCGGAGTTCACGCACGTCGTCGCGCGCCGCCGCGGCGCCGCGGATTCGCCGCGAGGCGAGATCGCTCAGGCGCGCGAGACGATCTCTCCTCGACGAGCGTCCGTGTAACCGCCCGCTGCGCTGTATGCGACCGCGCCGCCCACGACGACGGTGTCGACGCCCACCGCAGGCCGCACCCAGCGCATGCCGCCGCTCGGGAGATCGTTCACCGCGACCTCGGGGCCGCGGTCGATCGTCTCGGCGTCGAACACCACTACGTCGGCCGCGTAGCCCGGCCTGAGAAGTCCGCGCTGCCCGAGGCCCCAGATCGAGCACGGATCGAAGGTGATCTTCTTCACCGCCTCTTCGAGCCGCAGCGAGCGCTGCTTGCGCACGAAGCGCGAGAACAAGTACCCGGTGTCGCCGTAGGTCGCGAACGCGCCGATGTGCGCGCCGCCGTCGCCCGCGCCGACGTGCACGTACGGGTGCGCGAGCATCGCGCCGACCTCGTCGTCCTTGCGGTGGCCGATGCTCATGCGCCCGAACCAGGTGTGGAGATCCTCGCTGAGCGCGAGGTCGATCATCGCCTGCGCCGCGTTGCAGCCGCGCTCGCGCGCGACCTCGGCGAGCGTCTTGCCTTCGAGTCCCTTGTTACGGGCGTCCTGGACCTGACGCACGACGGTGTCGCCGAAATCGCGGCGCACGACGCGCTGGAACGGATCGTCGGGGTTCGGCGTCGCCTCGCGCACGAGCTTCTCGCGCGTCGCGGCGTCTTTGAACGCGGCGATCTTCGCCGCGCGGTTCGGCAGCAGCGAGACGCCGTACCAGGTCGGCATCGTCAGATAGAGCAAGCTGCGCGTGCCGAGCGTGAAGCTGATGTCGATCGGCCGCGTCTGCACCTGCGGCCACACGCGCGCGCCCTGCTTCCATTGCTCTTCGACGCGCCCGAGCACGCGCGGAACCATGTCGGGGAACGCCTCGTTGTGGAACAGCGGCGAAAGCGTGGTTGTTATGCCGTGCTTCAGCGACAGCGCCGCGAGCTGGTCGATGCGCGCGATCGTGAGCTCCGTGTCGAAGAACTCGTGGACGATCTGCAGGATCTTCCCGTGCTTCGCGAGCACGCCGCAGAGCGCGTCGAGCTCGCCGGCGTGGCCCCAGCGGCTCGGTACCGGGCGCAGGCTCTCGTCGATGTCGACGAACGAGGTCGAGAGGCCGACCGCACCGCCCGCGAGCGATTCGTCCAGCACGCGGCACATCGCGGCGAGCTCGTCCGCGGTCGCGACGCGCTGCTGCGCCGCGTCGCCCATCACGAACATGCGGATCACGCTGTGGCCGACGAGCGGCGCGACGTGGATGCCGAGCCCGCGCTTCTCGAGCGACTCGGTCCACGCCGGGAAGCTCTCGCCCCACGCCCAGTCGACGCCGACGCCGAAGTCTTCGGCGGGCATCTCCTCGATCTGGCGAAACATGCGGATGAACGCGTCGCGCTGATCCGTGCGCAGCGGCGCGAGCGAGAGCGAGCAGTTGCCCGGCACGATCGCGGTGACGCCGTGCTCGATCGACGGCTGCGCGTGCGGGTCCCAGCAGAGCTGCGCGTCGAAGTGTGTGTGCGGGTCGACGAACCCTGGCGCGATTGCGCGCCCGCCCGCGTCGATCGTGCGCGCGCTCGCGGGCCCGACATGGCCCACCGCGGCGATCTTGCCGCCGGCGATCGCGACGTCGCCCTTGAAGCCGGGCAGCCCCGAGCCATCCACCACGAAGCCATTGCGGATCACCAGATCGAGCATGCGATTCTCCCGGAACGAGCTGTTAGGGGTTCGTGATGGGCGCGCCGGCGCTCGGCCCCATTGCGGCCGCCAAGGTATCCCAGGGCCGCCCGACCAGATCCTCGATGCGCGTGATGCCGGCCGCGGCGAGCACCGGCTCCGCGGCCTCCTCGTCGAGGCGCACGCGCGCCGTCGCGCCGTTCGCGTACGTCACCTCGACGACGAGCTCGGCGCGCCCGTCGTGCCCGGCGGCGATCACCGCCTCGGTGATGCGCGGGACCGACGACAGACGCGGTGGTGTCGGGGGCGGGCCGGCCACGGTTCGACTTCGCTCGCCTTCGGCTCGCCGCGCGGCGCTACGCGCCGCCTGCAAGCGGCGGCTCGAGGTAGACGACATCGCTGCCGAGCAGCTGGCCGGGGGCGAGGCCGGGCAGCGGGCGAATCAAGAGGTGGAGGTTCCAGCTCCCGACTCGCTTCGCGGCCTCGTCGGGCGGGAGCTGCGGAAACTCGCGCGCGGCGACGCTCGCGAGCGTGTCGCCGGGCTGCGGGCTGGTCCAGCGGCGCTGGCGCGAGAGGGAATCGGGCATCGCGCGAAGATCGCGCAGCGCGTCCGCGCGGAGCAAGCGCGGCTTGCGGGCATCCGCCCGGATGGCCGCGGTGTGCAACTCTGCCCCGGATGCGCTTCGTCGATCTCAGCCACGTGATCCGCGACGGCCTGGAGACCTACCCCGGACTGCCGGCGCCGCGCATCACCGACCACCTCTCGCGCGAGGCCTCGCGCAGCGTGTACGCGCCGGGCACCGAGTTCCAGATCGGCCGCATCGAGATGGTCGCGAACACCGGGACGTATCTGGACGCACCGGCCCACCGCTGGGCGGACGGCGCCGACTTATCAGGGCTCGCGCTCGAGCGGCTCGCGAACCTGCGCGGCGCGGTGCTCGACCTCGCGCCGGGCGAGCGTGCCTTTCGCGCGCGCGATCTGCCGAGCGGCGATCTCGCCGGCTGCGCGCTGCTGCTGCGCACGGGCTGGAGCGCGCACTTCGGCACGCCGCGCTACCGCGAGAGTCATCCGTACCTCGCGGCGGACGCCGCCGCCGCGCTCGTGCGCCGCGGCGTCGCGCTGGTCGGCATCGACTCGCTGAACATCGATGACACCGCGACCGGCGAGCGGCCCGCGCACTCGCTGCTGCTGCGCGCCGGCATCCCGATCGTCGAGCACCTGACGAACCTCGCCGCGCTCCCGGCGGACGGCTTCCGCTTCTTCGCGGTGCCGCCGAGAGTCGCCGCGATGGGGACGTTCCCGGTGCGCGCGTTCGCGCAGCTCGCCGAGTGACGGGAAAACCGAACCGCCTCGGCGAGTGTCACTCCGAAGGCGCTCGGGCAGGAGTTGACGCACGCGTGAGGAGATCGTTCGCGCGAACGCCGGCGTTGCTCGTCCCACTCGCGCTGTGCGGATGCCTGGTCGGGCCCGACTTCGAGCCGCCTGCGCCGCCCGCGCCGGACGCGTGGCGCGGACCGCTCGGCCCCGAGCTCTCGGCCGACGCTCCCGACGACGCGAGCCTCGCGCGCTGGTGGGATGCGCTCGGCGATCCGTTGCTCGGCGAGCTCGAGCGGCGCGCGTTCGCCGGCAGCCGGGATCTCGCGATCGCCGAGGCGCGGCTGCGCGAGGCGCGCGCGAGGCGCAGCGGTGCGCGCGCGGGGCTATTCCCGAACAGCAGCGCGAGCGCGAGCGCCGGCCGCGCGCACGCAGAGCGCGCGATCCCCGAGACGCGCGAGAGCTACGACGTCGCGCTCGACGCGAGCTGGGAGATCGATCTGTTCGGCGGGCTGCGCCGCGGCGTCGAGGCCGCGAGCGCGGATCTCGCCGCGAGCGAAGCGAACTTGCGCGCGGTGCAGATCGCGATCGCGGCGGAGATGGCGCAGGCGTACGCCGACCTGCGCGCGCTGCAGCGCCGCATCGCGCTCGCGGAGGAGAACGTGCGCGCGCAGAGCGAGACGCTCGACCTGACGCGCTGGCGCAGCGAGGCGGGGCTCACGACCTCGCTCGATGTCGCGCAGGCGCGC
>DASTOI010000449.1:0-2529 GCA_035762585.1 Myxococcota bacterium | reverse complement strand
CGCTGCGCGTCTTCGCCACCGTTGGGGATGAGAAGGAGACGGGAATGGTCAGCAGCGGGCCTTTGGAAGATCGGCTGGCGATTCGCGAGCTGGTCGAGTCGTACAACGATGCGGTGATGCGCTTCGATGCGGAGGCATGGGCGGCGAACTGGGTCGACGACGCGGTGTGGTCGCTGCCGGGCGTGGGGGAGGTCGCGGGAAGGGAGAAGATCGTGGCGCTCTGGAAGCAGATGATGTCGGCGTTGTCGTTCGTCGGGTTCTACGCGTCGGCCGGGCCGATCGTTGTTACGGCGAATGCGGCTACCGCCACCTGGTGGCAGCAGGAGCTGCTGCACGGCAAGGACGGCGTGAGGACTGCGATCCAGGGGCGCTACGAAGACGTTTATTCGAAGCGCAGTGGGCGCTGGTACTTCGCGAAGCGCGTGTACGCAGTGCTCGATCGCCAGGAGTCGAAGGAATGACCGAGCCGGTGAGCTGGCCGCGCAAGACGCGCGAGCTGCACAGCCATCACTTCGATTCGACGATCTGGAACGAGCTGCGCTTCCGTGACGACGACATCGTGATCGCCACGTACGCGAAGGCGGGCACGACCTGGATGCAGCAGATCATCGGACAGATGCTGCTCGGCCCCGACCCGGAGCTCGCGGTCGCGGAGCTCTCGCCGTGGCTCGACCTGCGCGTGCCGCCGAAGGCGGTGAAGCTGCCGGTCGTCGAGGCGCAGACGCATCGCCGCTTCCTGAAGACGCACCTGCCGGTGGACGCGCTCGTGTTCTCGCCGCGCGCGAAATATCTCTACATCGGGCGCGACGGCCGCGACGTGGTCTGGAGCATGTACAACCACCACGCGAACGCGAATCGCACCTGGTACGAAGCGCTGAACGACACGCCCGGCCGCGTCGGGCCGCCGATCGAGCCGCCGCCGGCGGACATCCGCGACTATTGGCGCGGCTGGATGGACCGCGGCGGCCACCCGTTCTGGCCGTTCTGGGAGAACCTGCGGAGCTGGTGGGCGATCCGCACGCTGCCAAACGTGCGCCTCGTGCACTTCGCGGCGCTGAAGCGCGACTTGCCCGGGGAGATGCGCCGGATCGCGGCGTTTCTCGGCATCCGCGTTCGCGAAGAGGACTGGCCGCGGCTGGTCGAGTACTGCTCGTTCGACTGGATGAAGCGCAACGCGACGCGCAGCGTCCCGCTCGGCGGCGCGTTCTGGGACGCCGGCGCGGAGGTGTTCATCCACAAAGGGGTGAACGGCCGCTGGCGCGACGTGCTCAGCGCGGCCGACGCGCGCGAGTACGAGGAGCGCGCGATCCGCGAGCTCGGGCCGGAGTGCGCCGCCTGGCTCGCGACCGGCGAAGGGCCGCGCGGCTGAAGGCGCCCGTGCGCCTGCGCGAGCGACATACTGACCGCGGCCACGGCGTGCCGCCGGGGCCGGCGCAAAAGGAGGTTCTCATGGCCGACAGCGTTCAATCCGTCGAGTACTACGCGGCGAGCGTGAAGGATCAGGCGGGCGAGGGGCATCGCGTGCTCTCGGCGCTCAGCGCGGAGGGCATCGATCTGCGCGCGTTCTGTGGCTTTCCGACCGCCGAAGGCAAAGCGCAGCTCGACTTCGTGCCGACCGACGCGAAGGCGTTCCTCGCGGCCGCCGAGAAGCTGAAGCTTCGCGTGCGCAAGCCGAAACAGGCGTTCCTGATCTCGGGCGACGACCGCGTCGGAGCGGTGGCGTCGGCGCTCGGCAAGCTCGCGAGCGCGAAGATTCCGATCACCGCCGCGCAGGCGGTCTCGGCGGGCGACGGGCGCTGGGGGATGCTGCTGTGGGTGAAGCCCGCGCGGCACGCACAGGCGGCGCGCGCGCTCGGGATCTGAGCGAGCGCCGCTTCGGCGCGCGCGGATCGCCGGCGCCGGCGGTGGGTAACTTGCGCCCGTGAGCCTCGACGCCGACACCCTGCGCGCGCTCGAGGAGCGTGTCGACGCGCTCCCGCAGACGCCGGGCGTGTATCTGCTGAAGGGCGGGCGCGGCAAGGTGCTCTACGTCGGCAAGGCGCAGAACCTGCGCGGCCGCGTCCGGCAATACTTCCTCGGCGGCGACGGACGGCAGCAGGTGCCGAACCTGGTCGAGCGCGTCGCCGACGTCAGCGTGCTCGTCACCGACAGCGTGAAGAACGCGCTCTTGCTCGAGAACGAGCTGATCAAGCGCCACCGGCCGCCGTTCAACGTGCGGCTGCGCGACGACAAGCAGTACCTCGCGCTGCGGCTCGACCGGCGCGAGACGTGGCCGCGGCTCACGCAGGTGCGGCGTTTCGCGAAGGACGGCGCGGAGTACTTCGGCCCGTACACGTCGAGCGTGAACCTGCGCGCTGCGCTGAATCACCTGAGGCGCTTGTTCCCGCTGCGCAACTGCAGCGAGCCCGTGTTCCGCGATTACGCGCGGCGCGGTCGGCCGTGCATCGAGCACGAAATGGGCCGCTGCGCGGCGCCGTGCGTCGCGGGCGTCACGCAGGAGGCCTACGCGGAGCTCTTGCACGGCACCGA
>DASTOI010000448.1:0-2360 GCA_035762585.1 Myxococcota bacterium | reverse complement strand
CCTAGCGACGGAATCAGCAGCGAGTTCGCGATCACGTTCAGCGCCAGACCGAGCCCGCTGCAGAAGACGTTCACGCGCTGGAGATTTCGCGCCGCGAAGTAGCGGCCGACGATCGCCTGAACGCTGAGCAGCGTCGCGCCCGGGAGGGTCACCAGCGCGAGCGGGACCGATGCTTCGTAGGCCGTCCCGAACAGCAAAGGCACGAGCCAGATCATCGCGGGCACGAGCGCGAGCACGCTGAGCGTGACGACGAGGGTCGAGTGCCGGAGAACACGCGCGGTGAGCCGCGCCGCCTCGCTGGCATCCGCTTCGGCGAATGACGGGAAGACCGCGATCGCGATCGCCGCAGGGATCACCCGCACGCGATTCACGATCGTCGCCGCGATCGTATAGACGGCCACGGCGCTCGGATCCTGCAGCAGCGCCGCGAGCATCAGCACGTCGATGCGCAGGTGCGCATTGGCGAGCACCGATTGCAGATGCCCCGTCACGCCGTAGCCGAGGCTCGCCCTCAGCTCCGCCGCCGGGACGCGCGGAGAAAAACCGGACGCGCGCAGCACGAGCGCGAGGATCGTCGCTGCCGCAAGCGCCGTTCCGACGAGCTGGGCGGAGATCGCGTGGGCGGCCGAGGCCCCGAGACCGATCAGCCCGAAGGAGACGCAGCCGAGCACGAGCGATGTGCTGAGGAGCGGGTAGCCGTTGTGCAGATCGAAGCGATCGGCCGCACGCGCGACGCCGGTCGCGAGCTGCCCCAACAACTCGAACGGAACAGTGGCGAGCGCGATCAGAAGGACGATCCGCGGCGCTCCGGCGAGCAGCTGCTCGGTCCACGCGCTGGGTGCACTCAGCCCCGCCGCGACCGCGATCGCGGCCAGCGCGAGGCCCGCGTACACCGCGCCCGCGGCTGCGACCGATATGGGCGTCCCGACGTTCCGGACGCGGAAGACCGTCGCTTGGGGCCAGCCGAGCTGGATCACCGAGACGGTCAGAAACACGACCTCGTTCGCGATCGCGACGTGGCCGCGCTCCGCCACCGGGAGTAGGCGCGCGAGCAGGATCTGGGTGAGCAGCCCGAGCGGTGCAGTGAGCCCCTGCGTCGCGACGGTTGCGGCGACGTTCCGTAACAACGACAAGGAACGTTCGCTCCCGTTGGGGGCTGGAGACGGCACCGTCTTTAGCTCAACCCGAGCGGGCGCGCGGACACGCCAGCGCGGCGCATTGCCCCGGATCCAGCGACTCGCTGCCGCGCGATCCGCGCGCCGCCCCCGCGCAGGCGCGTAGGGCCACTCACCGATGGAGTGTTCTTTGGGGGAGGCGTGCCGCACGAGGTGTGCGCATGCGACTCCGCGTTCGAAGCAATTGGCGCGGCGACCTCGCGCGCGAGAAGCCGACTCGAGAGCGGGTCGGGGGCGCGCTTCGGCGCTGGACGCCTTCCGTTCAACGCATCCGCTTCGGGGATCATGGCCGCTCAGCCGTATTGGGGATCGACGCGTCGAATCTGAGGGCGGGCGGCGGTGTCACCCACGTCGTCTCGCTGCTTGCGGCCGCCGATCCGCCGGCCCACGGCTTCTCGCGAGTGATCGTGTGGGCGCCCCGAGCAACCGCAGCCCGCTTCGAGCCCCGGCCCTGGCTCGAGATCTCGACGCCGCCGGAGCTCGACGGCCCGCTCTGGTCGCGCGTGCGCTGGCAGGCGGCGCGCCTACCTCACCTGGCAGAGCAGTGCTCGCTCCTCTTCGCGCCGGGCGGGAACGCTCCGTACCGGTACTCGCCGCTGGTCCTGATGTCGCAGAACATGCTCCCGTTCGAGGCCGCGGAGCGCAGGCGCTACGGCGTCTCGGCGATGCGGCTGCGCAACGAGATCCTCGCCTTCACCCAGCGCAGCTCGTTTCGCAAGGCCGACGGGATCATCTTCCTGACTCGCTATGCGCAGCGAGAAGTCGTGGCTGCGATCGGAAGAGAGCCGCGCGCCCGAGTGATCCCGCACGGGATCGACTCGCCCTTCCGCATCGCACCGCGGCCGCAGCGGCCGCTCGAGGCCCGCACGCTCGAGGATCCGCTCCGCATCCTCTACGTGTCGATCGTCGACGTATACAAGCACCAATGGAACGTCGCGCGAGGCGTCGCGGAGCTACGGCGCGCGGGGCTCCCCGTCGCACTCCGCCTCGTAGGTCCCGCCTATCCGCCGGCACTGAATCGGCTGCAAGCGGCACTGAGTGAGGTCGATCCCAGCCACGAGTTCATCACGTATGACGGCGCCCTACCGCACGACGAGCTTCCGGAGGCATGGGCAGATGCGGATCTTTGCGTGTTCGCATCGAGCTGCGAGAACGGACCGATCATCCTGCTCGAGGCGATGGCGG
>DASTOI010000447.1:0-2587 GCA_035762585.1 Myxococcota bacterium | reverse complement strand
CCCTCGCGGGTCGGAGTCTTCGGAGCCGAGCGAAGTCGAACAGTGGCCTCCGCGTGCGCTGGGCCCTCGGCACGCGGTGATCGCGCATCCTGAGTCGGTCTCCTAGAGAAGCCGATTCAGGGTGCTTGATCACCGCACATGCGAGCCGAAGGCTCTTTTGGCCCCGCTGCGCGCTTCGCTTGCGGGCGAGCGCTCAGAAGCGCGACCGGATCTCCCGAATCTGCCAGTCCGGCTTCCCCTCGTTCCGCGTCGCGCAGAGGATGCGATCGCCGTCGGTGCGCACGTTCACCAGCCCGTAGATCACGTTCGTGACCATGCGCGCTCGGTGTGCCTTCCGCACGCTGTCGCCCGCTTCGATCTTCGCGTCGCGCAGCGCCTTGCCCTTCACGTCGATGGAGCCGCCCGCGGCGGCGACCGAGATCTTCTCGATCCTGCCCAGATCGACGCTCCGCGCGAGCTCGGTCGAGTAGATCAGCGGCGAGACGAGCTCGTCCCCGTCGAGCTGAAGGAAGCCGGTCGTTGCGCTCGCCGCAACGATGTTCGGGCGCGGGTGATCGTGGCCCTCGTTGTCTCCCGACGAGATCACGGTGACGGCGGGCCGCATCGCTTGCAGGAAGCGATAGGAGACGTCTTCGCTGCCGTGATGGCAGGCTTTTGCGACGTCGCATTCCAGCTCCTGAGTGCTCCCCGCGTACTCCTCGAGCAGCGTGCGCTGCGCGGCCGCGTTCAGGTCGCCTGTGAGCAGAATCCGGGCGCGGCCGTAGTCGACCCGTAACAAGACGCTGTGCCCGTTGGTCTGCTTGCTGTCGGTTCCCGCGAAGCGCCTCAGGCTCGGCTTGCCCGCGGCAGTCCTCTCGACCGGGCCGAGCACGCGGATCGAGGCCTTCCCGTTCGCCGGCTCGAAGCCGGGTAGGTGCCGCGTTTTCTGGCTCAGCCGCGCAATCATCGTCGGGTTTCCGTTCTTCGTCTTCGTCGCTCGAACGCGCTCGAAGAACGTCTTCCAAGCGCCCGCGAGCTGTGGGTTGGCGCTCCCGTCCAGCGCGCGCTCGACCGAGGCGCGATCTTCCAGCAGGCGGCTCCAGTGATCTTCGCCCGCCACCTCGGCCGTCGGTCCGAGCGTGCGGCCCGTCGGGCCGTCCCACCACGACAAGCCCGCGTGATAGAAGCGCTCGACCGTAACATCCTGCGCGTCGAGCTCGTCGATGCCGGTGTCTGCTTCTTCCGCCAGCAGATCGGAGAGCCCGCCGTAATGATCCTCGTCGTTGTGTGAAACGATCATCGCGTCGAGCTCGACGTTCGTCTTGCGATCGTCCTTCACGAACTTCCAGTCGACGAAGTCCGCAGCGTTCTTGCCCGTCGCCTGCTTCGAGCGCGGGAAGCCGGCGTCGATCAGGACGTTCCGCCCGTCGGGCGTCCGAATCAGCACACCGTCGCCTTGGCCGACGTCGATGAAGTAGAGCTCGAGCAGCGCACTTCCACCGAGCGCCGAGGCCCTCACCGTGCCCGTTCTGCCGCGCGCGCGAACGGTCGTCGTTGCGCCGCTCGTCTGGACGACCTCGACTCGGTCGCCCCACAGCAGGTAGATCGCTCGCAGCTTCCCCTCGCCGTCGGTCCACTCCAGCTTCGCTTCGTCCGCGGACACGAAATCGGTCGGCATCTGGCGTCCTCCCTCGTGGGCAGAAGACCAGAGCCGTTCGGGTCTCCCTATGAACCAACTCACACCCGGCGCGGTGCGAGGAGTCTCCGCCTCGCGGCATGCGCTTCGCTGCAGGAGACCGACTCAGGAGCCCGAGCACCGCACGCCGAGGGTCCAGCGCACGCGGAGGCCACTGTTCGACTTCGCTCGGCTCCGAAGACTCCGACCCGCGAGGGCAACCCTCACGGGTCCTCGCTGCGCGCTTCGCTTGCTAGCGCAGCGTCGCCAGCCGCTCCTGCACGCGCGCGATCGGGATGTGCGCGGGGCAGACGCGGCTGCATGCGTCGCAGCCGGTGCACGCGGAGGCACGCGCGAGCTCGCCGGCGACGCCTTCGCGCAGGATGTCGGTCTCGAGGCGCGAGACGGCGATCACCGCGTCGCGCGGGTCGAGCGGCGGCGCGCCGCCGACGCGCGCGCACTCGATCGAGCAGAGCCCGCATACGACGCAGCGCGACGCATCGAGCGAGAGCGCGCGTGCGGCGAGGTCGGGCGCGCGCACGCCGTCGGGCCCGTAGTGCGCGAGGAAGTGCGCGACCGGATCGCCGCGGCGGCGCACGAACCACTGGCGCAGCACGTGCGCCGCGCCGGTGCGTACTTGCAGCGAGAGCGCGCGCCACGAGCCGGTGCGCGTGAACTCGCGCAGGAAGCCGCGGTAGCCGCGCTTCACGACAGCACCTCTGCGGCGCGCTCTGCGGCCGCGAGGCCGGTGAGCAGCGCGACGCCCATCCCGGTGCGCTCGCGCGCCGGATCGAAGCCGCCGATCAGCTCGCCCGCGCAGAACACGCGCGCGGCGGCGGGCTCGCCGCGCGGCGTGAGCGGGCGCAGCTGATCGTCGACGCGCACGCCCGCCGTATAGAGCGGCTGCCAGGTCGCATAGCCCTTTCGCACCGA
>DASTOI010000446.1:0-4716 GCA_035762585.1 Myxococcota bacterium | reverse complement strand
CGCGAAGCTGCGGCGGTGCAGCGGCGTCGGGCCGAGCTCGCGCAGCGCCGCCACGTGGTCGCGCGTGCAGTAGCCCTTGTGGCGCGCGAATCCGTAGCCGGGGTGGGCGCCGTCGGCCTGCTCCATCAGCGCGTCGCGGTGCACCTTCGCGACGACCGACGCGGCGGCGATCGAGCCGTCGCGCGAGTCGCCGCGGACGAGAGGCGTCTGCGCGATCACGACGCCCGGCACCGTGCGCGCGTCCACTAACAAGTGATCGGGCGTGGGATCGAGCGCGAGCACCGCGCGCCGCATCGCCTCGAGGCCCGCGCGGTAGACGTTCAGCCGGTCGATCTCTGCGGGCCAAATCTCCGCGAGACCGATGCCGATCGCCTGCTTGCGAATCTCCGCGGCGAGGCGCTCGCGCTGGACCGCGGTCAGCTGCTTCGAATCGCGCAGGCCCGGCAGCCAGGGGCGCTCGGCGAAGACGACGGCACACGCGACGATCGGCCCCGCCATCGGGCCCATGCCGACCTCGTCCACGCCCGCGACCGCGCGCGCGCCGTCGCGCAGGAGGCGCGCTCTGCGCGCGAACAACGCAGCGAGCCGGCGGCGCTCGGCGCAGAGCGCGTCCGCGCGCGCGCCGCACTGCAAGCCCAGCACGACGGCGCCCGCGCGCTCGTCGCTTCGCATCTGCGCGGCGAAGCGACGCAGCTGCCGCACGGTCTCGAGCGCGAGCGCGTGCGCCCGCAGCGCCGCGAGCGTCGTGCGCGTCACCCGCCGTCCCCTTCGCTGCGCGAGGCGCCGGCGCGCGCCTCGAGCGCGCGCACGCGGCGCGCGAGCTCGGGAAGGCGCGCGAGCCACGCGGTCGCGCGATGCCACGCGCGCCCCGCCTGCGCCGGATAGCCGTACACGCGCGCGCCGGGGGCGAGGTCCTCGATCACGCCGGCGCGCACGGCGATGAAGCTGCCGGCGCCGATCTCGAGATGCCCCGCCGCACCCGACTGCGCCATGAAGTAGACCCGCTCGCCGACGCGCGTGCTGCCCGCGATTCCGCTCTGCGCGACGATCACGCAGTTCGCGCCGATCTCCACGTTGTGCGCGATCTGTACGAGGTTGTCGATCTTCGTGCCGCGGCCGATGCGCGTCGCGCCGAGCCGCGCGCGATCGATCGTGCTGTTCGCGCCGACCTCGACGTCGTCCTCGAGCACGACGTTGCCGAGCTGCGGGACCTTCTCGTGCGCACCGCGCTCGTCGAGCTCGTAGCCGAAGCCGTCGCCGCCGATCGCGCAGCCGGGCTGCAGGATCACGCGGCTCCCTAACACGCAGCGCGCGCCGACGCTCGCGCCGGCGTGGATCTCGCAGTCGTCGCCGATCACGCCGTCCTCGCCGATCGCCGCGTTCGGGTGCACGAGCGTGCGCGCGCCGACGCGCGCGCGCGCGCCCACGCTCGCGAGCGGCCCGATCCACGCGCTCGCGTCGACGTGCGCGCTCGGGTCGACGAACGCGCGCGCGTGAACGCCCGGCGCCGGCCGCGGGCGCGGCGCCAGCAGCGCGGCCGCGCGCGCGAAGTCGAGGCTCGGCGCCGGCGAGCGCAGCGTCGGCTTGCCGCGTGTATCGACGCCGGCGGGCGCGATCACAGCGCCGATGCGCGAGCGCGCGAGCTCGGCGGCGAAGCGCTCGCTGCGCGCGAAGCCGAGATCGCCTGCGCCGCCTTCGGCCAACGTCGCGACGCCGCTGACGCGCAGCGAGCCGTCGCCCTCGAGCTCCCGGCCGCCGAGCCGGGCCGCGAGCTCCGCGAGCCTCAGCTCCACGTCGCGATCATCGCGCGAGCAGCACCGCGACGGGCGAGTTGCGCACGACCGCGGCGGCGTTGCTGCCGATGAAGTACTCGCTGATGCGGTTGCGTCCGAACGCGCCCATCACGATCAGGCCGGCGCGCGAGGAGCGCGCGAGGTCGACGACCTTCACGTCCGGCCGGCCGAGCGTCGAGTTCGACTCCCGCACCGGCACCTGCGAGCCGCCCAACAGCCGGCGCACCTCGTCGAAGCGCGCAGCGGCGCGGCCCTTGTCCTTCGAATCGACGAACACGTGGATCGCCTGGCCGAGGCGCTGTGCGAGATCGACCGCGAGGCGCGAGGCGGCGCGCGAGCCCGGCGAGCCGTCGAACGCGAGCACGATCGGTCCGCCCAGCTCGGCGCCGATCGGAACGACGAGCGCGCTCCTGCCGGTCTTGCGCAGCACGCCGTCGACCGTCGACCCGATCAGCACGCTGCGCCCCTGCGCGTGGTCGCCGTCGCGCCCGAGCACGAGCAGCTGCGTGTTCTGGCCGCGCTCGACGATGCGGTCGTCGGCGATGCCGCGCGCCGCTTCCGACACGCACTCGCAATCCTTCGCACGCGCGGCGTCGACGACGCGCTTCAGCGCGGCCTCGGCGCGCGCCTTCAGGAACGCTTCGGCTGCGCTCACCGGCCCGGGCGCGATGCCGAGCGCGTCGGCGCGCAGGCCTAATGCCACACGCTCCTCGATCACGGACAGCGCCGCGATGCGCGCACGCAGCCGCGCCGCGAGCCCGATCCCGAAACGCTCCGCGACGTGCGCTCCCTCGGAGCCGTCCGTCGCGATCAGGATCGACTGGATCATTTTCTCTCCGCGCGCCACGCCAACGCAGCCAGCGACCGAACGGGCGGCCACTGTAAGCGCGCCCCGCGGGCAGAGTCAACGAAACAGTGGCCTCGCTGCAGCGCCGCGAGGCGACGAACACGCTCGCCGCGTCTCGCCGCAGGCGGGCGGGGTGTGCTCGCATGCACGCGCGCGATCGTGCGCGCGCTGCGTCGCTACGCGCGGCTCGCCGAGCGCGCGACCCAACGCAGGATGTCGGTCTCGGTGATCATGCCGACGAGCTCGTCGTCGGCGAGCACCGGCAGGCAGCCGATGCGCTTGCTCGCCATGATCGCGGCGGCTTGCTCGATCGTCGCCTCGGGCGACACGACGATCGGCGGCGTCGACATCACGCGCGCGATCTCGACCACGCTGAGAAACGCGCGGCGCTCCGCGTCGCGATGCTCCGAGAACGCGGACAGCGAAGCCCGCAACAAGTCACGCTGCGAGACGACGCCGACGAGCCGGCCCGCCTGGACGACCGGAATGTGCCGGACGCGGCCGAGCGTCATGATGTCGTCGACCGTCGAGAGCCGCTCGTTCGCCGAGATGGTGACGAGCTTCGTCTCCATGATGTCGCGCACGCGGTCGGCCATTCGCCGTTTTTATCACGGACGCGCCGCCGCCGGGCGCTCATTTGCGCCGGCCCGTCGGGCGAACGCGCGCGGGGCGCGGCGCGCGCGTGGTAGGTTCGCAGGCCGTGGCCCCCGACGACCCGAAGAAGCGCGGCGCCGATCCGAAGCCCGCGCGCGGCGAGGAGAGCAGCGGCCTGTTTCCGGACCTGCTGCGGCGCGGGATGTCGCTCGGCCTGACGGGCTTCTTCATGACCGAGGAGGCGCTGCGGCGCGCGCTCGGTGAGACGGCGCCGCGCGAGATGATCGAGTTCGTCGTCGCCCAGAGCGAGAAGACGCGCGCCGAGTTCCTGGACCGCGTTTCGCGCGAGTTCGGCAGAGCGCTCTCGGCGATGGACCCGATCGAGCTCGCGAAGCGGCTGCTCGAAGGCCGCACGATCGAGGTGAGCGCGACGATTCGCTTCGTCGAAGACGAGAAGTCGAAGAAGAAGGTGGAGAAGGCGGAAAAGGAGAAGGAGTGAGCGCCGGCCCCGCTCGCCCGGCCTCCGCCGAAGCGCGGCGTTCTGCCACGCCGCCCGAAAGCGAGTCGGCGCCCTCTCGGCGGTCGGCGCGCGCGTGAGCCGAGCCGCGCCGATCGCGCTCGGGGTTTCGCTCGGGACGCCGAGCTCGCCGCAAGGCTGGCAGCGCGCGTTCGCGCTGGCGGCGCGCGCCGACGCGCTCGGACTTCACTCGCTCTGGCTCCCCGAGCACCACTTCGACCCGGGCGCGACGCCGGCTCCGCTCGCGACGCTCGCCGCGTTCGCGGTGCGCACCCAGCGCATCCGTCTCGCGACCACCTCGCTGCTGCTGCCACTGCATCACCCGCTGCGGCTCGCCGCCGAGATCGCGAGCCTCGACGCGCTCTCCGGCGGGCGCGCACTGATCGGGCTCGGCCGCGGTTTCCGCCCGAGCGTGTTCGCCGCTTTCGGCGTGGAACCGCTCGTGAAGCGCGACCGCTTCGACGAATCGCTCGACGCGATGCTGGCCGCGTGGTCGGGTGAGCCCGTCGCGCTCAGCGGCCCGCACTTCGCGGCGAAGCCGGGCGAGTCATTGCGGCTCGCACTGGCGCCGGTGCAGCGGCCGCACCCGCCGCTCGTCGTCGCCGCGTTCGGGAAGAAAGGGCTGCAGCAGGCCGCGCGCCGCGCGCTGCCGTATCTCGCGTCGCCGCTCGAGAGCTTGGCGACGCTCGCCGAGAACTACGCGCTCTGGGAGAGCGAGCGCAGCGGCGAGCCGCCGCCGGGCACGCCGCGCACGCCGGTGATGCGCATCGCGTACGCCGCCGCGAACGATGCGGAGGCGCAGCGCGTGCTGGACGCGCTGCAGGGCGACGCGCTCGCCGCCGCGCGGCGCGCGCCCGCCGCGCTCGCGCGCACCGCCGCCGAGCCGATCGCCGCGCGCGCGATCGTCGGCACCGCGGCGTTCGTGTGCGACGAGCTCGCGCGCTACCGCGACGCGATCGGCATGG
>DASTOI010000445.1:0-6405 GCA_035762585.1 Myxococcota bacterium | reverse complement strand
GCGCTTCCACTCCGCGTAGGTACACATCGCGGCCAGCGCGGCGATGGCGCGGTGGGCGCTCGGGTAGCAGAGGCGACCCTCTTCCTTGACGCCGACGGGGCCGCTGTTGCCGTAGGCGCGATCGGTGTTCACGAGCTCGGTGCAGGTGAGCACGGGCTTGCCGTGCTTCTCGCTCACTTCGCGCGCGACGGCGGCGTAGCGGCGGTCTTGGCGCTGGTGGAACTCGACGATGCGGTCGAGGCCGTGGCCCGGATAGAAGCGGCCCGACTGGAAGGCGTTCGCCTGGCCGGCCTGGATGCCGATGCCGAGGTGGATCAGCGCATCCACGTCGGGATGCGCGACGATCCAGTCCATCACCTGCGCGACGGTGTCGCGCGTCTCGCCGCCGGCGAGGTCGACCGGGTTGTTACGGCTCCAGCGCGGCGGCACCACGGTATCGATCTTCGCTCTCAGGTCGTCGGGCAGCGCGATCAGCGAGAGCCCGCTCTGCGCGCACGCGTCGGCGGCGAGCACGCCCCAGCCGCCGGCGGTCGTGAACACGACCGTGCGCCGGCCGCGCGGCAGCGGCTGCGTCGCGAACGACGCGGCCCATTCGAACGCGTGCTCGACGCTCGGCGCGCGCAGCGCGCCGCACTGGCGCGCGACGCCGTCGAACACGCGGTCGTCGCTCGCGAGCGCACCGGTGTGGCTCGCCGCGGCGCGCTGTCCTTCCGCCGCCGCGCCGCCCTTCACGAGCACGACGGGCTTCCGGAGCGAGGTCGCGCGCAGCACGTCCGCGAAGCGGCGCCCGTCGCCGACGTTCTCGAGATACGCGAGCACCACCGCGGTATCGGGGTCGGCGCCGTAGTACTCGATGTAGTCGGCGAGCGACGTCTGCGCGGAGTTGCCGGCGCTGATCGCCTTCGAGACGCCGATGCCCGACTCGACCGCGTAGTTGAGGAAGCTCGAGACGAGGTTCCCGCTCTGGCTCGCGATGCTGATGCGCCCGCGCGGCGGGTACGGCGCGACGATCTGCGCGCACATCGAGCGCTCGGTCGAGATCACGCCCTGCCCGTTCGGGCCGGCGACGAGCATGCCGAGATCGTTCGCCAGCGCGACCAGCTCGCGCTCGGCTTGCCGGCCCGCCTCGCCCGCCTCGCCGTAGCCCGCGCTCGCGATGAACGCGGCGCGCACGCCGCGCGCGCGGCACGCCCGTAACAAGTCGGGGTTCGTCTGCGCGGGCGTGCAGACGAAGACGAGGTCGGCGGCGTCCTCGGGCACCTGGGAGACGACGCTCAGCGTCGGGAAGCCGAGCACGTCGACGCCTTCGCGGTTCACCGGGAACAGCTGCCCGTCGTAGCCGAAGCGCAGCAGGTTGTGGAACGCGACGAAGCCGAACTTGCCCGGATGCGACGAGACGCCGGCGACGACGACGCCGCGCGGGTTGAACAGCCGCTCGAACCTCTCCCGCAGCGCGCGCTCGTCGCCGGCGGCGGAGCGACGAGCCGCGGCCGGCGCTGCGGTTTCGGAGATCTCGACGAGCGCGTCGACGGCGATCGCCCTGCCGTTTGCGACCAGCAGCGGATTCAAGTCGACGCTCGCGACGTCGGGGCACTCGACGCCGAGCTTGCCGAGGCCGACGAGCACGTCGGCGAGCGCCTCGAGATCGAGCGCCGGCTCGCCGCGCCAAGGCTTCACGTAGAGCGCCGCGCTGCGCAGCTGCGCGATCAGCCCCTTCGCCTCCGCGCGCGTGAGCGGCGCCGCCGCGAACGCGACGTCGGAGAGCGCCTCGGCGGCGATCCCGCCCAGCCCTAACAGCACGCACGGCCCGAACTGCGGGTCGCGCACGAGGCCCGCGATCAGCTCGCGCTTGCCGCGCACCATCTCCGCGACGAGCAGCTGCGCCGGGCCGTCTTCGGCGCGCCGCTTCGCGAGCAGCTCGTCGGCGGCCGCGCGCACCGCGTCGGCGCTCGCGAGCCCGAGCCGCACGAGATCGCGCTCGGTCTTGTGCGCGATCGCGTCGCCGCACAGCTTCACCACGACCGGGAAGCCGATCCGCGCCGCCGCCGCCGCCGCGGCCGCGGCGTCCGCCGCGAGCTCCTCGCGCGCGACCGGCACTCCGTAACGCGCGATCAGCTCCTTCGAGGCGTGCTCCGAAAGCGTGCGCGACGTCACGAAATCTCCCGTGCTCGCGCGCGGGCGGCTGCTGCGGGCGCGCGAAAGCCGCTAACTCTACGCGACCCCCTGACCGATTTCATTGCACGCGCGCGTACTTCCGAGGGTCGTCGCGCCAGGGGGAACCCGCCGTGAGCGATTTTCTCGCCGGCCTCGATGCGCTCTTCCAGACCCTGATCGTCAAGAACATCGAGGCGGTGATCTTCTTCGATCTCGCGTTCTGGGACGACGGCCGGCCCGATGAGCTCGAGCTCCCTGCGGTCGTCTGTTGGCTCGGCATCGCGGCGCTGTTCTTCACGCTGCGCTTCCGCTTCGTGAACGTGCGCGGCTTCCGCCATGGCACCGAGGTCGTGCGCGGCCTCTACACGCGCGCAGGAGACCAAGGCGAGATCTCTCCGTTTCAGGCGCTCTCCGCTGCGCTCTCGGCGACGGTCGGCCTCGGCAACATCGCGGGCGTCGCGACGGCGGTCGGGCTCGGCGGTCCGGGCGCCGTCTTCTGGATGGTGCTCGCCGGCGCGCTCGGCATGTCGTCGAAGTTCGCCGAGGTGACGCTCGCGCAGATGTACCGCGTGACGCGCGTCGACGGGCACGTCTCCGGCGGCGGCATGCACTACCTGAGAGCCGGCCTGCGCGATCTCGGCTGGCCGAGACTCGGCGCAGCGCTCGCCGCGGTGTTCGCCGTGATGTGCATCGGCGCGAGCTTCGGCGGCGGCAACATGTATCAGGCGAATCAGTCGTTCGCGCAGTTCGCGAACGTCGTGCCGGCGTTCGCGAACACCGGCGGCGCCGTCGCGTTCGGCGCGTTCCTGAGC
Source organism: Myxococcota bacterium (assembly GCA_035762585.1). Lineage (GTDB taxonomy): Bacteria > Myxococcota_A > UBA9160 > UBA9160 > UBA6930 > VGRF01. The sequence continues at coordinate 3,439 of DASTOI010000445.1, read as the reverse complement.
GTTTTGGTCGGGCTCGTGATCATCGGCGGCATCAAGCGCATCGGCGAAGTGGCGTCTCGGCTCGTGCCGGCGATGTGCGGGATCTACCTGATCGCCGGCTTCGCGATCCTCGCGCTGCACGCGCCCGAGCTGCCTGCGGCGTTCGCGACGATCGTGCGCGGCGCGTTCTCCCCCGATGCGGCGTTCGGCGGCTTCGTCGGCGTACTGATTACGGGCTTCCGGCGCGCGGGCTTCTCGAACGAGGCGGGCTGCGGCTCCGCGGCGATCGCGCACAGCGCGGCGACCACGAGCGAGCCGGTGCGCCAGGGCATGGTCGCGTTGCTCGAGCCGTTCATCGACACCGTGATCGTGTGCCACATGACGGGGCTCGTCGTCGTCGTGACCGGCGCCTACACCGATCCCGAAGCCGGCTCCGGCATCGCGATGACCTCGTGGGCGTTCGCGAGCGTGTTCCCGGGCTTCCAGTACGTGCTCTCGCTCACCGCATTCCTGTTCGCGTACAGCACGATGATCTCGTGGAGCTATTACGGCGAGCAGTGCTGGGTGCATCTGTTCGGGCTGCGCTCGCTGCTCGCGTACAAGGTGATCTTCCTGCTCTTCACGTGGGCCGGCGCCGTGTTCGCCGCGCAGGCGGTGCTCGATTTCGGCGACCTGATGATCCTCGGGATGGCGTTCCCGAACCTGGTCGGCGTCGTGCTGCTCTCGGGGAAGATCAACGCGGCCCTCGAGGACTACTTCACGCGTCTGCGCGCCGGGCGGTTCCAGCGCGTGCGCTGACGACTGCGTCGGCCTCGACCAGGTCTCCATCGGCCACCGTCCGCCGCACGTCGTTCGCGCCGTTGATGCGAAGCGCGCCCCGATCGGCTGCACGCGCGACGCCCGAGCGCGACCCGCCGAGCTCGCGCGCGAGCAGGCGGTCCCAGCGCACGCCGCAAGGCTCCGGCTGCTCGATGCGCGCGCGCAGCACGCCGCTCTCGGACAGCGGATCGCGCACGACGCGGTAGGCCACCTCCGCGCCGCCGCCCGCGCCGAACGCGCAGCGCCGAACGAGCTCCGGCGCGTCGACCTGATAACCCGCGAGTACTTCCGGCGCGAGCGCAGAGGCGCGCACGCGGCGCTCGATGCGCTGCTTGTGGAGCTCCGCGCAACGTTCGCAGCAGTAGAGCAGCCACACGTCGAGCCGCCCGCCGTTCGCGTTCACGCGAAAGCGCTCGGTGGTGTGGAACGAAGAGACGCGCGCACAGCGCGCACAGCGGAGCGAGAGCGCCGGAAGCGCGAGCGCCTCCACGCGCCAGACGGTCGTCGGCGAGAGCACGGCCGGAATCCCGAACGGGATCGGCGCGAGCGCGCGAGATTCGGCGAGCGGACGCGAAGCGAAAGCTCGAGGTCAGCTGCCGGACCTCGGGCGCTCGCGCGTCCCGCGAAAGCGGTGTGCGAGCACACCGGTTGCGTCAACGCGAAACGGAGCGGCGAGATCCGGCTAGTGCGAGGGCGTCATGCGGTGAGCTGATCCCGAGCGAGCGGCGCAGAGGCGCCAAACGAGAAGGGCCGCACCCTAACGAGTCGTCGCGCCGCCCACCATCCGAATCGGCGCTTCGAGCACGACCGCGAACACGAGCGGCTCGCGGCTCGTCACGCGGAATGCGTGACGACTGCCGGCGGGCCGGTGCACGAGGTCGCCCGGCAGCCAGCTCGCGCCGGTGCCTTCCTCCTCCGCCGCGCCCGAGAGCACGAACGACCACTCGTCGCCCGCGTGCTCGTGCAGCGGGAAGCGCACGCCGGGCGCGAGCGAGACGAGCCCGCAGTCCGCGCTCGCGACGCGCGGCCCGCCCGCGAAGTGCAGCAGCTGAACGCGCTCGCCGTCTCCCGGCAGCGCGATGCGCTCCCAAGGAGCCTCGCCGACGCGCTGCACGAGCCCGAGCAGCTCGAGCGCGCGCGGCTCGGCGAGATCGAACAGCTCGGCGAAGCGGCGCCCGAAGCTCGCGAGCTCGCCATGGCCGAGCGCGCTGCGCAGCACGTTCGCGCGCAGCTCGTCGCTCGGCGCGACGGGCTCCGCGCCGGCGTCCGCCTCCATCAGATCCGGCTGGAGTAGCTTCGCCTCTCGCGCGCTCATGGTGAAGCTCTCCGTCCCTCGCCCGTCTCGGCGAACTCGTGGCGCAGCTTCGCCATCCCGGCCGACAGGCGCGATTTCACGGTGCCGATCGGGATGCCGCAGCGCGCGGCCATCTCGCTGCAGGTGAGGCCTTCGAAGTACGCGAGCTCGACGAGCGTGCGCTGCGCCTCGGGTAGCGCGTCGAGCGCACGCTTCGCGCGCGCGCGATCGAGGCCGTCCCATACCGGCGGCGCGCTCGCTTCCTCGCCGATGTGCTCCGCGCGCGAGAGCAGACCGCGCCGGCGCGCCGCCTCGAGCGAGCGCAGGCGATCGACCGCGCGGCTGCGCGTGCGCACGAGCAGCCAGCTGCGCACGCTGCCGCGCGCGGCGTCGAAGTCGCCCGCCCGCTGCCACGCTTCGACGAAGACGTCGTGCACGAGATCCTCGGCGTCCTGGCGCACCTTCAGGATGCGCAACGCGACGCCGAGCATCGCCGCGACGTGGCGGTCGTAGAGCTCGCCGAGCGCGGCCTCGTCGCCCGCTGCGGCGGCGGCGATCAGGCCGCGGTCGCGCTCGGCGTCCGCTGCTGCCGGTTCTTCCATCCGTCGCCTCCGCGCGCCCCATCTTATTTCGGCGCGCGCGCCCGCAGCGAGGCCGGGGAGCGAGCGGGGCGCGCTGATCATCTGGGCCGAGCTCTCCGGGCGTTCGTGGACTTCGCTGGGGGTACGGAGTCGGAAGCGTATTCGGATCGACCGGCGGCGATTTTTCCGGCGCGCGGGCGGAGTCCATCCGATCGTGCCGTGGGCTTCGTATTTCGGGACGTAGCGCGGAGGATGCGTGGCGGACGTGAGCGGCGGCGCGGCGCACGGCGAGCTGACGGACCTGGCGTGGATCGAGGCGCTGGGCGCGCTCGATCCCTCCGACCGCGCGCGGCTCGCCGCCCACCTGCGCGAGGGCTGCCCGAGCTGCCTCGAGGCGCTGCGCAGCGGCAACGACGTGGTCGCGAAGCTCGCGCACCTGTTCGCGCCGGCGTCGCCGTCCGAGGCGCTGCGCGCGCGCATCGAGCGCGCGAGCGCGCGGCGGACGCCGGAAGCCGCGGCCGAGTTGCGCCGGCCGCCGCGCCGCGTGCGGCTCGCGAGCGCGGCGAGCTGGGTCGCGCTCGCGGTCGCGGCGTTGTTCGGCGTGAACGAGTGGCGCGAAGCGCAGACGGCGCGCGGCGAGCTCGAGCGCGAGCGGATCGCGCAGCGCGAGGCGCGCGAGCAGCTCGACCTCGCGGAATTGCGCGCTGCGCAGCTCGCCCGCGAGCACGCGGAGCTGAACGAGCTGCTGAACGCGGTCGCCGCGAGC
>DASTOI010000444.1:0-10476 GCA_035762585.1 Myxococcota bacterium | reverse complement strand
GCTCGCATCGCTCGAGTGGGCGATCGCCGACGCCGGCGGCGGCGTCGCGCGCGAGCTGCAGCGGCTGGCGATCCCGGGCGGCGCCCTCCCACAGCTCCAGGCCGTCGCGTCGCTGCTGCTCGCGCCGAGCCGGAGCCTCGGCGCGAGCGCGGCGCAGCGCGCCGACAATCTGTTAGGGCAGACTCGGCTCTGGGGGCACGGGATCTCCGGCGATCTGCCGATCCTGCTGCTGCGGCTCGCCGATCCGGTGAAGACCGAGCTGATGGACGTGCTCGTCCGCGGCCTCGCCTACTGGCGCCAGCGCGGAATCGACGCCGACCTCGTCATCGTGCGCGCCGGCCCGTCGAGCTACGGAGAGGCGCTGCGCGAGAAGCTGCATGCCGAGCTGCGCGAATCGGGCGCGAGCGCCGTGCTCGGCCAGCGAGGCGGCGTGCACCTCGTGTTCGAAGAGCAGGCTCGAGCGGAGGAGCTCCGTCTGCTCGCGTGCTGTGCTCGGGTCGTGCTCGACGACGCGCGCGGCTCGCTCGCCGACCAGATCGCCGGAGCGCTCCCCGCCCCACCGGCGCCGCCGCCATTCCCCCGGGCAGGCCCGCCTGCGCCGGCGGAGCCGTTCCCGCTCGAGCGACCGACGAACCTCGCGTTCGACAACGGCCTCGGCGGCTTCACGCCCGACGGTCGCGAGTACGTGATTCAACTCGAGCCCGGGGCGACCACGCCGGCGCCGTGGTCGAACGTCCTCGCGAACGAGAGCTTCGGCAGCCTCGTCACGGAGGCTGGGGGCGGCTTCACCTGGAGCGTGAACAGCGGCGAGAACCGGCTGACGGCGTGGTCGAACGATCCGGTCGCCGACCCTCCGAGCGAAGCGCTGCTACTTCGCGATGAAGAGACGGGCGAGGCGTTCTCGATCACGCCGCAGCCCGCAGGCGCCGACACGGCGTGCCAGGTGCGGCACGGGGCTGGGCGAACGAGCTGGCGGCGGATCTCGCACGCGCTCGACCAGACGCTGTGCATGTTCGTGGCGCACGATGCGCCGGTGAAGATCGCACGCGTGGAATTGCAGAACCTGGCCGCGCGGCCGCGGCGCTTCACCGCGACTTATTGGGCGGAGTGGCTGCTCGGCTCGCTCGAGAGCGTGGCGCGGCCGCACGTCGTGTGCGCCTGGGATGCGAGCGCGTCGGCGCTGCTCGCGCGCAATCCATGGAACGCGGACTTCGCCGAGCGCGTTGCGTTTCTCACCGCGACGCTTCCGCCGCACGGCGTCACCGCCGATCGCCGCGAGTTCCTCGGACCCGAGGGCGACCTCTCGAACCCCGCAGCGCTCGGGCGCTGGGGGCTCAGCGGGCGCGTCGACGCGAGTGCGGATCCGGGCGCGGCCTATCAGGTGCATCTCGACATCCCGGCGGGCGGGCGCGTGTGCTTCTCCTTCGTGCTCGGCCAAGGCGGTGACCGCGCCGAGGCGCTCGCGCTGGCCGGCGAGTGGCGAGATCCCGCGCGCATCGAGCGCGCGAGCGGCGCGCTCGACGAGCACTGGGACCGCCTGCTCGGCGCGGTCCAAATCCGCACGCCCGACGCGGCGCTCGATCTGCTCGTCAACCGCTGGCTCCCTCACCAGGCCATTTCGTCGCGGCTCTACGCGCGCGCGGGCTTCTATCAGGCGAGCGGCGCGTTCGGCTTCCGCGATCAGATCCAAGACTCGCTCGCGCTCCTCCACGCGGAGCCGCAGCGCGTGCGCGCGCATTTGCTGCTCTGCGCCGCTCACCAGTTCGAGCAGGGCGACGTGCTGCACTGGTGGCATCCGCCCGCCGGTCGCGGCGTGCGCACGCGCTGCTCCGACGACATGCTGTGGCTGCCGTACGCGGTGAGCTGTTATGTCGAGGCCACGGGCGACGCGGCGGTCCTCGAGGAACGGATCCGCTTCCTGCAGGCGCCCGAGCTCGCGCCCGAGGAGCGCGATCGCTACGCGCGCTTCGAACCGGGCGCGGAGGCGACGCTCTTCGAGCATTGCCGTCGCGCGCTCGAGCGCGGCGTGACGAGCGGCCGGCACGGGCTGCCGCGCATCGGCTCCGGCGACTGGAACGACGGCTTCGACCGCGTCGGTGAGCGCGGCGAGGGCGAGAGCGTCTGGCTCGGCTGGTTCGCGTTCGATGCGATGAACCGCTTCGCGAGATTGTGCGAGCGGCGCGGCGAGCGCGAGCTGTCCGCTCATTGGCGCGCCCGGGCGAGCGCGCTCGACGAATCGCTCGCGGCGGTCGCATGGGACGGCGCGTGGTGGCTGCGTGCGTTCGACGATGACGGCCGCCCGCTCGGCTCGCACACGAACGCGGAGTGCCGGATCGACTCGGTCTCCCAATCGTGGGCCGTGCTGTCGGGCGCCCGGCGGGATGAGCGCGCGCGCGAGGCGCTGGCGTCCGCGCTGCGCGAGCTCGTATGCGACAGCCCGCCGCTCGCGCGTCTCTTCTGGCCGCCGTTCGACGCGAGCCCACGCGAGCCCGGCTACGTGAAGGCCTACCCGCCCGGGGTCCGAGAGAATGGCGGGCAGTACAACCACGCCGCGGCGTGGCTCGCGTGGGCGTGCGCCGAGATCGGGGACACGCGCGCTGCGGCCCAGCTGGTGAGCGCGATCAATCCGATCCGGCGCTCGGCGGACTCGCTCGAGCGCTACCGCGTCGAGCCCTACGTCGTCGCCGGTGACGTGTCCACGCGTGAGCCCCACGACGGGCGCGGCGGCTGGACGTGGTACACCGGCTCGGCGGCCTGGACCTGGCGGCTCATCGTCGAGCAGTTGTTGGGGATTCGCCGGCGCGACGGAGCGTTGATCCTGCGACCGCACCTGCCTCCGGAATGGGACGGCTTCGAGGCGGTCGTGCGAGGAGCGCAGGGCGCGCTGCGCATCCGCGTGCGCGCCGACGAGTCGCGCGCTGGCGAGCTGACGGTCGACGGAATACCGCTCGCTGCGGACGCGGCGATTCCGCTTCCGACGGCGGGGCTGGAAGGGAAGGTCGAGCTGCGAATCCCGCGGACGACGCCCGGGGCCGCCGCGACGGTCCCAAGCAGCTCGTGATCCCACTCACGGGTTCGCCTCAGATGCGACTCGGAGTCGCGCGAATCGAAACGAATTCTTCCCGGAGAGCGGACGCGGCCGGCGTAGGATCGGCGCCGATCCACGAGGAGGGACTCATGTTGTTGAAAGCGCTCTCGTTCGCCGCGGCGCTCGCGCTCGCCGGCCCGATCTCCGCCAGCACCATCACGTGGACCGCGACGCTCGGCCCCGAAGCGGTCGGCGCGACCGGAAGCGGCAGCACGACCATCATCTACGACGACGTCGCCCACACGCTCGACATCAGCGCGAACTGGAGCGGGCTCTCCGGCACGACGAGCGTCGCGCACATCCACTGCTGCGTGGCGACGCCGGGAACCGGAAGCATCGGCGTCGCGGTGACGCCGAGCACCCTGCCCGGCTTCCCGGTCGGCGTGACCTCCGGGACGTATGACATCGTCCTCGATCTCACCGCGTCCGCGACCTATACGTCGAGCTTCGTCACGACCTTCGGTGGCGGCACGATCGCCGGTGCAGAGGCCGCGTTGATCGCCGGCCTGAACGGTGGCGTCGCGTACTTCAACATCCACAGCTCGACGTTCGGCGGCGGAGAGATCCGCGGCTTCCCGGCCGTCGTGCCGGAGCCGTCGATCGCAGGCTTGCTGCTGAGCATCGGCCTCGCCAGCTCGTTCGCGCGGAGCCGTAACAACCGCGCCTGAGCGGCTTCCGAGGTCGCGTCTCAGGACGCGACGCGATTGCGCCCGGCGGCCTTCGCGGCGTAGAGCGCGACGTCGGCTGCATTGAGGAATGCCTCGGGCGTCCCGATCTCGCTCGCCCAGTGCGCGACGCCGATCGAGACGGTCACCGGCCTCGTCTTCCCGTCGAGCTCGAAGCGCATGTGCTCGACCTGCCCGCGCAGCCGCTCGCCGAAGATCTCGGCGCCCGCGCGCGAGGTCTCGGTGAGCACGATCGCGAACTCGTCGCCGCCGTAGCGCGCGAGGCAGTCGGTGCGGCGCGTCGAGCGCGCGATCAGCGCGGCGATCTCGCGCAGCACGTAATCACCGAACACGTGGCCGGCCTCGTCGTTGATGCGCTTGAACTCGTCGACGTCGACGAGCAAGAGCGCGAGCCCGGAGCTGCCGCGGTGCTCGCGCGCGACCTCGCGCTCGAGCACGTCGGCGAGGAATCGACGGTTCTTCACCTGCGTGAGCGCGTCCTCGGTGAGCATCCGGTAGACGGCCTCGTGGTAGGACGCCTCCGCGTCGCCGGCGCCGACGAACTTGAAGCTCGCGTCGCCGAGATGGAGCACCGCGCCGTTCGCGAGCCGCACGCAGTCGCCGCGCGCGAGCCGATCGCCGTTCACCCAGGTGCCGTTCTTCGAGCCCGCGTCCTCGATCGTGACGCGTGGGCCCTCGACCCGAATCACGCAGTGTTGGCGCGAGACACCCTCGGTCGGCACCACGATGTGGCACGTCGAGCTGCGCCCGAGCTTGTGCTCGCCGTCGGCCAGCGGGATGCGGTGCCCGAGATGCGGGCCGCGGATCTGCACCAAGCAGGCGCCGGCCTCGCCCCTCGGCATCTCCAGCTGCAGCGTGCGCGTCTTGTCATTGGGACCGTCGGCCATCCGCGCCGTATCGGGCGAAAGGGCGGCCGTCTGGAGCATCGCTTGCATGCTGCTGGTAGCCTGCGCGGCCTTTTCGAGGACGCCGCATGCAAGCGACCAGCGGGGCGCCGGCGATCGACCCGCGGCGGCTGTTCTCAGGGATTTGGCGCGGCGAAGGCGAGCTGATCCCGCACGGGCCCGCGCGCCTCGTGCTGCGCCGCGAGCCGGTGGAGATCACCGGCAGCAGCGAATGGCTCTCCGCCTCAGTTTGGCGCGTGCGCGAGCGCTTCGAGATGGCGTCGGGCTGGTCGTTCGAGCGCTGCATGTTCATGGAGCTGATCGCGCCGCAGCGCGTGCGCGCGACCGCCGACGACATCCCGCTCGGCGCCGACGTCACGCTCACGTCCGACGGCTTCCGCTTCGAGCGCTTCCGCTGCAGGCTCCCCTACCGCGGCGTGCGCTTTCGCCTCGGATGCACGAGCTGGGCGCGCCTCGATGACGCGGGCGCGCTGAACGGCGAGGTGAAGCTCGACCTGCTCTGCATTCCGGTCGCGACGCTGCGGCTCTCGATTCGAATCGAGAACGATTAGGCGATCAGAGCTCCGCTAGGCCGGCGTCTGCTCGGCAAGCTCGTCGAAGCGCTCCGGGCGGAAGCGCTTGTTGCGCTTGCGTGTTAGGCGCGCGAGGCCCGCGAGAACCCACGCGTACGCGCGCACGAATGCGTCGATCGCGTGGTGGAAGGCGCGGAACGCGTAGAGCTCCGGGATCGTGCGCGGGCAGTAGCGCGTGTGGATGTGGTTCAGGTTGAAGTTGAAGAACAGGATCGAGACGACGTTCAGGAACAGCGGGTAGTGCTCGCGCAGCTTGTGGCCGTACCAGAGCACGTCGACCAGCTTGTCGATCGTTGCGATGTGGGCGGAGACCTTCCCCTGATAGATGCGGCGCAGCTTCGGGTCGAGCTCGCTCGCGCCGCTCATCAGGGCCTTGCCGATGATGTCCGAAGCCAGGAATCCCGAGCGCAGCGCCGTCGTGAAGCCGCTCGACAGGATGCCGTCGACGACGACGAACGCTTCGCCCACCGCCATCCAGTTCGGGCCGGAGCTGCCCTGCGCCGTGCCGCACTGGAACACGCAGGTCCACATCGGCGTGTCGGGCGTGATCAGCGGGACCAGCCACGCGAGATCGTCGTGCTTGCGCACTTGGTGGAGCAGTATCTCGTGCAGCGTGCCGTAGTGCCGGCGCAGCTTCACGAAGTCGTGCTCGGCGACGACGATGCCGATGTCGGTCACGTCGTCGGAGACGTTGATGTCCCACATCCACGCGGCCGTGCCGAGCGTGTCGTCGGTGCGGATGCGTGTGCCCATTCCGTCGTATGCGTGCGGGAAGCGCGCGCGCACGACGACCTTGCGCGGGCCGATCGCGTCGAAGCCGATGCCGAGCTTCTTGCGGAACATCGCCGCGGCGCCGGTCGCATCGACGTAGAACTTGCCGCGCAGCGTGCGACCGTCGTCGAGCTTCACGCCGGCGACGCGCTCGCCCTCGGTGAGGACCGCGCTCACCTTGCCGAGGATGATCTCGGCGCCGTGCTTGCGCGCGTTGTCCATCAGGTCGATGTCGATCAGCTCGCGGTTCGCGTGCAGCGTCGGCTTCGCGCGGCCGACCAGCGTCATCAGGGCCTTGAAGATCGGATGGAAGCCGAGCTCGGCCTCGACGCCGGGCTGCGCGGACGAGGTGCAGACTGCGCCAGCCTTCTCGGTCGCCTTGCCCTGCGCGACCCACTGATCCACCGGAAGCCCGAGCCGCTTCAGATAGACGGGCGCCTCCCAGTCGAGCGACTCGCCGAGCCGGAACTCCGGCGGCGGTTTCTTCTCGACCATCACGATCCGATAGCCGCGCTCGGCGAGTCGCGCGGCGAGCGCCATCCCGCCCACGCCACCGCCCGCGATCACCACGTCGTAGTCGCCGCTCGCCTGCTCCAACTCGCCCTCCGAGAAAATTCCCGCGCGACGATAGCCGCGCGCCACCTCGCCCCGACCCCCGCCGCGGACCCAATCGCCGGGCTAGTGCGGCCCGCGCATCTCCGCCGCGAGGTCGCGCTGCTTGTAGCCAGCGGGCAGCTCGAACTTGTCGCCGGCGACGCTCTCTTCGCGCCACGCGCTGACACGGCGCTCGCGACCGCTCGGCTTGCCGCGCTCGTAATAACGAGTGAGCACGGGGTACCCGTTCATGCCGCCGGCGACGTCGCTCATGCTCGCATCCATTTGCGGCAGCGCCTTGCGCAGCTCCTCGGTGAGCGCGGCCATTCGCTCGACGATCGCGCGCAAGTCTTCCTTCCCGGGCAGCCCCGAGAACGGGACGACGCAGTGCTGCTGCGTCACCTGAGCGTTCATCGTCACGTCCCAGACGCGGCACGCGCGGCCGTCCACCTTCTCACTGCGCCCGGTGTCGACGGTCGCGATCGTCGGCGCCGCGGCGGCCATGCCGCCGCCGCCCATCATGCGCTCGACCATCGCGCGCTGCTCGGGCGGCAGGCCCGCGAGCTGCGCATCCATCTGATCGCGCATCGCGTTCATCTGGCCCGCCATCTGCTTCATCGCGGCGCGGTCGAGCACGAAGTACGACTTCTGCTTCGTGTCGATCACGATCATCGCGTCGCCCTTCAGCAGCGTGGTGGTGGCGCCCGCTTCGACGCGCGCGTTCCCGCCCTGCGCCCAGAAGCGGTGCGTCTCGCCGGCCTTCCCGCTCTTCGTGTCCTTCTCGACGCTCTCGATGTAGACGCCCGCGTGCGCCGCCGCGGCGCTCGCGAGCAGCAGCGCCAGCGCTCGAACCGCGATTCGCGTTCCCATCGCCTCCTCCTCGCTTGTTAGGTCGTCTCCAGCTCGATCAACGCGGCGCCCTCGGGCACGCGCTCGCCCGCTTGGTACTTCACCGCGCGCACGACGCCGTCGTGCGGCGCGCGAATCGCGTGCTCCATCTTCATCGCCTCGACCACGACGAGCAGGTCGCCGGCCTTCACGCGCTCGCCGACCTTCACCGCGACGCGGATCACGACGCCGGGCAGCGGCGTCGCGAGCGAGCCGGCGACGTGATGCGCGCCGCCGCTCGACTCGTGCTCGTCGATCACGTGGAACAGGGTCGCCTCGGCGCCGCTCCAGACCGTCACGCGATCGCCGGCGACGAATGCATCGACGGTTTCGCCCGAGGCCGCGAGGCGCGCGCGGAGCAGCGCGCCGTCGCGGCGCAGGCCGTCGAGCTGTGCGCGCGCAGCGCCGCACGCGGCCGCGATCGCGGCGGGCCCCTCGCGCCTCACCGCCACCTCGAGCTCTTGCTTGCCGCGCTTCAGATGGAACACGACGCGGGCGGGCAGATTTACGCGGAAGCCGTCCGCGAGCTCCCACGGCGAGACGCGCTCGCTCGCCGGCCCGAGCGCCGCGAGCAGCGCCGCGCCGGCGATGGATGCCTGCTGCGCGTCGTCCGCGCCGCTCGCGAGCGCGTCGCCGTGCTCGGCGACGAACGCGGTCGATACCTCGCCTGCGCGGAACGCCGGATGCGCCGAGGCGCGCGCGAGCCACGCGGCATTCGTCGTGATGCCCGCGATGCGAACGCCGGCGAGGCCGCGACCGAGCTGCGCGATTGCCTCGGCGCGCGTCGCGCCGGAGCCGATCACCTTTCCGAGCAGCGAGTCGTAATGCGTGGGGACGACGTCGCCGCTCTCGAAGCCGGCGTCGACGCGCACGCCGCGCTCCGGCGCCGGCCACTGCGCGAGCCGCAGCGTTCCTGCACTCGGCACGAAGCCCTTGCTCGGATCCTCCGCGCACACGCGCGCCTCGATCGCGTGGCCGCGCACGTGGATCTGGTGCTGCGCGAGCGGCAGCGGCTCGCCCGCCGCGACGCGCAGCTGCCACTCGACCAAGTCGAGACCGGTGACGCACTCGGTGACGGGGTGCTCGACCTGCAGCCGCGTGTTCATCTCCATGAAGAAGAACTCGCCGTCCGCGTAGAGGAATTCGACGGTGCCGGCGCCGCGATACGCGATCTCGCGGGCGACCGTGCAGGCGGCGGCGTGCAGGCTCACGCGCACGGCGTCGGGAATCCCGGGCGCGGGAGCCTCCTCGAGCAGCTTCTGGTGGCGCCGCTGCACCGAGCAGTCGCGGTCGAAGAAGTGCACGACTCGCCCGTGCGCGTCCGCAAACACTTGCACCTCGACGTGGCGCGGCGCCGGCAAGTAGCGCTCCAGTAACAAGCTCGCGTCGCCGAACGAGCGCGCGGCGAGGCGCTGCGCCGTCTCGAGCGCGGGCTTCAGCTCGCCGGCCGCGCGCACGATCTGCATGCCCTTCCCGCCGCCGCCGCCGCTCGGCTTCACGATCAGCGGGAAGCCGAGCTGCGCAGCCTCGCGCTCGAAGCGCGCGATCGATTGGTCGTTGCCCTCGTAGCCGGGCAGCACCGGAACGCCCGCCTTCGCCATGCGCGCCTTCGAGGCGGCCTTCGATCCCATCGCCGCGATCGCGCTCGGCGGCGGGCCGACGAACGCAAGCCCCGCCGTCTCGACCGCCGCCGCGAACTCCGCGTTCTCCGACAAGAAGCCGTACCCCGGATGCACCGCGTCGCAGCCCGCGCGCCGCGCGATCGCGACCAGCTTCGCGATGTCGAGATAGCTCTGCGCCGGCGGTGCCGGGCCTAACAGGTATGCCTCATCCGCCGCCCGCACGTGCGCCGCGCCGGCGTCGGCCTCGCTGTAGACCGCGACGACGCGAGCCCCGAGCCGCTTCGCTGTGCGTGCAATTCTGCACGCGATCTCCGCTCTATTCGCGATGAGGAGCTTGCGGATCACGGACGGCTCCGCGCGAAACCACCGAGGAGCGAATCGACGCGACGCCCGACCTCGCTCGGCCTGTCGACGAAACGCGGGCTCGATGGAAACCGCAAGCCGCGAGCGCGCAAGCCGGTGCGTGCTCGATGCATGACGCGGCGCGCAGCGAGCCGGAGTCTTCGGAGGCGAGCGAAGCCCAGGGGAACCGAAGAGAGGCCGAGCGACAAACGACTCCCCCGCATCGTTCTACATCCGAAACACGCCGAAGCGCGTGTCCTGCGTCGGCGCGTTGCGCGAAGCCGCGAGCGCGAGGCCGAATACTCGGCGCGTGTCTACGGGGTCGAGCACGCCGTCGTCCCAGATGCGCGCGCTGGCGTAATAAGGATGGCCTTGGCGCTCGTACTGTTCGCGCAGCGGCGCCTTGAACCTCTCCTCGTCTTCGGCGCTCCACGCCTCGCCGCGAGCGGCGAGCTGATCGCGGCGGATCGTCGCAAGCACGCTCGAAGCTTGCTCGCCGCCCATCACCGACGTGCGCGCGTTCGGCCACTGGAACAGGAAGCGCGGCGAGTACGCGCGCCCGCACATCGCGTAGTTCCCGGCGCCGTAGCTGCCGCCGAGCGTCAGCGTGAATTTCGGCACGTTCGCGCACGCGACCGCCATCACCATCTTCGCGCCGTCGCTCGCGATGCCGCCGGCCTCGGCGCGCCGCCCGACCATGAAGCCGGTGATGTTCTGCAGGAACACGAGCGGCGTCCCCTCGCGCGCGCACAGCTCGATGAAGTGCGTGCCCTTCTTCGCGCTCTCGCTGAACAGGATGCCGTTGTTCGCGAGGATGCCGACGGGGTAGCCGCACCAGTGCGCCCAGCCGCATATTAGGGTGGAGCCGTAGAGCGCCTTGAACTCGTCGAGCTCGGAGCCGTCGACCAGGCGCGCGATCACCTCGCGAATGTCGAACGGCTTGCGCAAGCTCGCGGGCACGACGCCGTAGAGCTCGCGCGCGTCGTAGAGCGGCTCGCGCGGGGAAAC
>DASTOI010000443.1:0-3445 GCA_035762585.1 Myxococcota bacterium | reverse complement strand
GGGGCCCGGGCTCGGCGAGCCGCCGATCCTCGCGATGGGTACTGAGGATCAGAAGCGCCGCTTCCTCGGCCCGTTCGTGAATCCGGATCGACCGCGCTGGGGCTCGTTCGCGATGACCGAGCCCGGCGCCGGCTCCGACGTCGCCGCGATCAAGACGAGCTGTGTGAAGGACGGCGACGCGTGGGTGCTGAACGGCGAGAAGTCGTTCGCCGCCAACGCAAGCCGCGCGGACTGGATCGTGGTGTGGGCGACGACCGACCCGTCGCTCGGCCGCGCCGGCCACCGCGCGTTCGTCGTCGAGAAGGGCATGCCGGGCCTCGGCAACTTCAAGATCGAAAAGAAGATGGGGATCAAAGGCTACGAGTCGACGTCGTTCACGCTGCAGGATTGCCGGGTGCCGAGCGCGAACTTGTTGGGCGGCGAGGGTCATTACGGCGCACGCGCCGGTTTCAAGGGCGCGATGAAGACCTTCAACGCGACGCGCCCGCTGATCGCGTCGAACGCGGTCGGCATCGGCCGCGCCGCGCTCGACGAGGCGCTCGCGTTCGCGCGCGAGCACGAGCGGCTCCACGACGCGCGCGTGCGCGATCGGCTGGAGCGCATCGCGCGCAAGCTGCGCATGGCGCGCTTGTTGTGCCTGAAGGCCGCGTGGCTCGCGGACCACGAGCAGCCCAACATGCTCGAAGCCTCGATGTGCAAGGCGCTCGCACCCACCGTCGCGTACGAGGCCGCGAGCCTCGGCATGGAGCTGCTCGGCGCGGTCGGAGGCCGCGGCGATCACCTGATCGAGAAGCTGTTCCGCGACGTGAAGGCGATGGACATCGTCGAGGGCACCGGCCAGATCCAGCGCATCGTGATGGCGCGCCAGCTGGTGAACCTGCCGAACGAGCGGGGAGCCTGAGCGATGGCCGAAGCCGCGGTCCTTTATGACGCGATCGACGGCATCGCCGAGATCACGCTGAATCGCCCTGAGAACCGCAACTCGATGACGCCGGACGTGCTCGCCGGGCTCGCCGACGGCGTCGCGCGCGCGAAGGCCGACGCGAGCGTGCGCTGCGTGATCGTCACCGGGCGCGGCAAGAGCTTCTGCGCCGGCGCCGACTTCCGATCCCGCGCGGAGCCCGATCCGAACGCGGCGTACGTCGCGCCGCACGAGCGCTCCTATAACACCTATGCCCCGTTCCTCTCGCTGCTCGAGCTCGAGGTGCCGACGATCGCGGCGATGAACGGCCACGCAATCGGCGGCGGGCTCGGCCTCGCGATCGTCTGCGACCTGCGCGTCGCGGCGAACGACGCGAAGTACGGCGCGAACTTCGTCCGTCTCGGCCTCCATCCGGGCATGGCGAACACCTACATCCTGCCGCGCCTGATGGGCGTGCCGAACGCGGTCGAGCTATTGCTGACCGGCCGCCTCGTCGACGGCGCCGAGGCCGCGCGCCGCGGCCTCGCGCACTACGCCGTCGCGCCGGAGCAGGTGTTGCCGAGAGCGCGCGAGCTCGCGCGCGAGATCGCGAGCGCCGCGCCGCTCGCGGTGCGCTGGACGAAGCGCTCGATCTATCAGGGGCTCGCGTGGGATCCGAAGAGCGCGGCGCGCCACGAGGCGCTCGTGCAGTCGCGCACGTTCGAGACCGAAGATTTCCGCGAGGGCACGAAGGCGCTGCTCGAGAAGCGGGAGCCGAAGTTCCAGGGAAGATGAGCGCGCTCGTGAAGGGATCGTGAAGCGGCTCTCGCTCGCACGCGGCCGTCGGCGGATGCTTCGATTCGTCGGAGGTCCGCTCGATGATTCGCGTCGTCGCGGTTTGGCTGCTCGGTGTCGAGCTCCTTCAGCTTTCCGCCGCTGCTCGCGCGCGCGGCTGCCCGCCGGTCGCGAGGCCCTTCGCGCAAGCCAGCGCGAGTGGGCTGCTCGAGCTGATCGTCGAGCCGGATGAAAGAGAGCGGCGCGACGGTAAGGGCCGCGGCATGCCGGGCGCGCGCTATCGGCTCGTGCGCGCCGGCAGCGCGAGCGCTTCGATTTGGGAAGCGACGTCGGACGATTTTCCTGCGCAGGCGTTGGTTGCCAACGACGGTGACTACGTCGTCACAGCCTTCCCCGTGTATGAAGGCCCCGCGATCACGATCCGGAACTCGGCAGGCGCGGTGATCCGTTCGCTCACGGAGCAAGACCTCATCTCGATTCCGGAGAAACTGGATGGCGCCATGTGGCGGATCGTCGGGCTCGATCCCGGCGAGGAGTACCTGGAGATCGAGGTGTCGCGATTCGGCGAATCCGGCGCGGAACACGAGCGCGTCGCCCTCCGGCGCGTCCAGCTGATGGACGTGCGCGTGGTCGACGCGCCTGTCGTGCCACCGGACTTCGCGCTTCCGCGAATCGATTGTCCCGCCCATACGACGCTCGCCGTCCATGCGGACTCGGCCGGGCTCGCGCTGACGTGCGCCGGCGAAGAGGACGGCCCCCGCTTCGGCCGGAGCTACGCGCTCGAGGACGGCGATCTGCTCCTCGTCGACGAGTTCAGCCGCGACGCGCGCGGCGATGTCCAGGTCCGATGGCTGAAGCGAGAAGCGGGAGCACCCGCCGAGCGCTGCGAGTCGATCTACCGCGGAGGCGAGCTCGTCTCCGAGCGCTGCGGCGAGGACGTAGAGCCTCCTTCCTAGCGCTCGCGCTGCGCGCGATTTGCGGCGCGCTTGCACGCCACCCAGCGCACCGGCCGGGCCACCCACGCGCGTCCCCGAATCCGGCTGGAGCCTCATTGTCGCAGGCGTCTTCATCGCTGTTCCAGCGTGTCCTCACCGCGCTGCCCGAGCTGCCGGCGCGGGTGCCGCACGGCCTGCATGCGTTCTTCTACCACACGGTCAGCGACCGCCCGCTCGCGCACGCGCGCCATCTCTTCGCGTACAAGAGCTCCGCGCAGTTCGAGCGCGATCTCGTCTGGCTGAAGCAGCGGTTCACGCTGGTCGGCCACGCGGAGATCGTTCGTCACCTGCGCGGCGAGGCGCCGCTGCCGGCGAACGCCGCGTCCGTCTCGTTCGACGACGGGCTCGCGGAGTGCTTCGACGTCGCGCGGCCGCTGCTGCAGAAGCACGGGGTGCCGTGCGCGTTCTTCGTCGTGCGCGATCTCGTCGACAACGCGCGCCTGATGCACAAGAGCGCGGTCTCGCTGTGCCTCGACGCGCTCGAAGCGACGCGCGACGACGGCGTCGCGGAGCTGGCCGCGCGCGCCGGCGACGCGCTCGGGGCGCGCCTCGATTCGCGCGCGGCGCTCGCAGCCGCACTCCGCGCGCTCACGATTCGCGACGAAGATCGCGTGCGCGCCGCTTGCAAGGCGTTCGGCGTCGACGAAGCCGAAGCGCTGCGCGCGCGGCCTTACCTGACGAGCGAGCAGATCCGGCAGCTCGCGCGCGACGGCTTCACGATCGGGGGCCACACGACGCGGCACGCAGAGCTCGA
>DASTOI010000442.1:0-4402 GCA_035762585.1 Myxococcota bacterium | reverse complement strand
CCGCTTCCCGCGCGATCGCGAGCGCTTCGAGCGCCGGGCGCCCGAGCCAATACGGCAGCACGGCCGCGTGCGCGGAGCTCATCCCGCGGCTCCGCGCGACCCAGTCGGCACGGCTGGGTTGAACGACTCGCACGCGTTCGGCGTCACGATCCGAACCGTATCCCGAGCGCGGCTAGGCTGCGCTGCCCAACAAGGAGAGATCTCATGCTCGTCCGCTCGCTGCTTCGTTCGCTCGTGATGGTGGCCGCAATCGCAGGCACCGCGCTCGCGGCGGGCGCACAAACCCCGCCGCCGATCCTGCCGCAGCCGCGCAATCAGGTGACCTTCAACGTCGCCGCCGAGCGCGAGGTCGCGAACGACTGGACGACCGGCGTGATCGGGACGACCGCCTCGGGCTCCGATCCGGCCGAGCTCGCGACGCGCGTGAATCGGCAGATGACCGACGCGCTCGCGATCGCGAAGCAGGCGAAGGGCGTCAAGGTCACCAGCGGCTCGTATAACACCTATCCGGAGTACGGCGACGGCAACCGCATCATTCGCTGGCAGGCGAGCCAGGATCTGATCCTCGAGAGCAAGGACACCGACGCCGTCGCGAAGACGCTCGGCCTGCTGCAGGACAAGGGCCTCTTGCTGCGCAACATCAGCTTCTCGGTCGCGCGCGAGACGCAGCGCAAGCTCGAGGACGAGCTCGTGGCCGAGGCGATCGCGCAGTTCCGCGCGCGCGCCGGCATCGTCGCGAAGAGCTTCGGCAAGGCGAGCTACAGCCTGATCAGCGTGAACGTCGGCGGCGGGGGCTTTCAGCCGCCGATGCCGATGGTGATGAGCGCGCGAATGGAGAAGATGGCGATGGACGCCGCGGCCGCGCCCAGCTTCGAGGGCGGCACGAGCCGCGTGCGCATGGACGTGAACGGCACGATCGAGCTCGAGTAGCACTGCGCGGTCGCATTCGGCTCGACGCGGCGCCGCGCTCGCCCCGGGCGTACTCTCGCTCGCAGTGACGGGAGGGAGCCGCGTGCCGTCAGCGAGTCCGCGCGCCGCCTGGCTCGTCGCGCTGGCGCTGTCGGCGGCGTGCGCGAACGAGGCGTCGCGCGAGCGCATCGCGCTCGATCCGAGCGGCCCGAAGCTGCTGGTGAAGCCGTTCGGCGATCTCGTCGAGCAGTGGGTCGACGCGCCGGGCGCGCTGTACGTGAAGCGCCCGCGTCCCGACCTCAGCGCATTCCGCGGTGTGCGCTTCGAGCGCCCCGGGCTCTTCTACGACCGCCGCGTGACGCCGCCGCTGGTGCAGGATCACTCGATGCTGACGCGCGCGCTCGACGGCGCCGTGCGCGAAGCGATGGCCGCGGCCGTCCCGCTGCCGGAGAGCCGCGAGGGCGGCGCCGGCGTCCTGCGCGTCAGCACCGAGGTCTCGAACATCGAGTTCGATCGCGCGCGCGCGACGAACTCGCGCGTCACGTCGATCATCCAGCCCGGCGCCGCGGCGACCTTCATCATCGAGCTCGCCGACGATGCGACCGGCACGCCGCTCGTGCGCATCGCTGCGCGCCGCGCGATGCCGGGAGGGATCTACACGGGCCCGTGGGCGCCCGACATCGATCGTGCGATCCAGCTGTTCCGATCCTTCGGGCAGGACGTGCGGCTCTCGCTCGTGCACGTGGTGCGTCCGGTCGTCGCGCCAGACTGACGCGGGAGCCCGCGCGCCGTCGCAGGCGTGAGAAACGCGTGCGAACCTTCCCGACGGCGCCCGACGCGCCGCGGAGAACCCGATGGCGGCCGCCGTCGATTTCAATCAGTACGACCCGTTCGCGCCTGCGATGCAGCAGCATCCATTTCCGTGGTACGCGGCGCTGCGCGAGAGCGCGCCGGTCTGGAAGCACCCGGCGACGGGAATCGTGTTCGTCTCCCGACACAGTCATGTGTCGCAGGTCCTCGCGGACACGACGACCTACTCGTCGCGCTTCGCGAGCATGCCGACGGCCGGCTCGAGCGAAGTGAACGCGAGGATCGCGGCGATCATGGAGCGCGGCTTCCCGCGCGTCTCGACGATGCTGACCGAGGATCCGCCGCTGCAGACGCGCTACCGCAAGACCGTCGGCAAGGCGCTCTCGACGCGCCGCATCCTCGCACTCGAGGCGAAGATGCGGGAGTTGACCGACGAGATCCTCCGCGCGTGGCCGGCGCGCGGCCGCGTCGACGTGATGCGGACGCTCTCGATTCCGCTGCCGATCCGCGTGATCGGCCACTTCTTGTGCATGAAGCCCGAGGTGTTCCCGCATGTGAAGCGCTGGTCGGACGCGTCGGTCGCCGGCCTCGGCGCAGTCATACCGGACGACGAGCGCATTGCCGCCGCGCACAGCGTCGTCGAGATGCAGAAGTATTGGGAGGGCGAGCTCGCCGCGCGGCTCGCGCAGCCGAACGACGACATCCTCTCGGCGCTCACGCAGGCCGAGCTCGAGGACGAGAGCGGCGCCGAGCGCCGCCTCGACTTCCCCGAGATGATTTCGATCCTCCAGCAGCTGATGGTCGCCGGAAACGAGACCACGACGAAGGTGATCAACGAGACGTTCAAGCTCTTGCTCGAGAATCCGCGCTGGTTCGCGCGCATGCAGTCCGACCCGGCGACGATCCCCGCGATCGTCGAGGAGAGCCTGCGTCTCGCGTCGCCGAATCAGGGCATGTTCCGTTACGTGACGCGCGAGACCGAGCTCGACGCGGTCGCGATTCCGAAGGGCGCGATGATCTGGCTGATGTTCGGCTCGGCGAATCGCGACGAGAGCGTGTTCCCGAACCCCGATGCGTTCGATCCCGAGCGCCCGAACCTGAAGGAGAGCGTCGCGTTCGGGCGCGGCGCGCACTTCTGCATTGGCGCGCCGCTCGCGAGGCTCGAGCTGCGCGTGCTCTTCGAGCAGATCGCGAAGCGCGTCGCGTCGTTCGCGCTGCCGAGCGGTTACGAACTGCGCTACGAGCCGAGCTACATCCTGCGCGGCCTCGCCGCGCTCGAGCTCGACGTCGCGATGCGCGATTAGGGATTCCGCGTGACCGAGAAGCCGCCGCCCGATTCGCCGGCCCGGCAGCCGCCCCGGCGCGAGGAACGCGATCGCTTCGATATCTCGCTGTTCTGGCGCGAATCGACGCTCTGGCCGGTCACGATCACCGCGATCGGCGGCCTCTCCGCGCTCGGCGCCGGCGCCGTCTCGATGGCGCTCACGCAGCGCAACTGGTTCGCACGCGCCGCGCTCGCGCTCGCTGCGCTGACGACGCTGTTCGCGCTCTACGACACCCGCTCGCGCAAAGGCAAGCTCGGCGCCGGCGCGCTGCTGGCCGCGTTGTTATGGGGATTGAGCATCGCAGGAGGCTTCGCGCTGGCGGAGCTGGGAGATTGATCGGCGGCCGCCGCGATCAGAGATTCTGACGTTCAAAGTTTCAAGCGTCCCGAGCCTCACAGATCCGGAAGCCCTACCTCATAGCCCGCCCGCTGCAGCGCGTCGCGAATTTCCCCTAAGTGCTCGCCGCCGCGCGTCGAGACCACGAACTCGACCTGCGCCTCCTTCAGCGGGACGCGGCCGAACGCGCGCTCGTGGTGGATCTCGATCACGTTCGCGCCGCTGTCGGCGAGGATGCGCGTCGCGTCGGCGAGCGCGCCGGGCCGATCGGGGAGCTGGACGCGCAGGCGCACGAGCCGGCGCGAGCGCGCGAGGCCGCGCTCGATGATCGACGCGAGCGCGAGCAGGTCGATGTTGCCGCCGCTCAGCACGATGCCGACGCGCTTGCCGGCGAACAGCGCGCGGTGGCGAAGCACGGCCGCGAGGCTCGCGGCGCCGGCGCCTTCCGCGACGGTCTTCTCGACCTCGAGCAGCAGGAGCACCGCTTCTTCGAGATCGATCTCGCTGACGAGCAGCATGTCGTGCGCGTGCGCGCGCAGGATCTCGCGCGTGAGCACGCCGGGGCGCTTCACCGCGATGCCTTCGGCAACGGAATCGCGCCCGCACGCGATCGGCTCGCCGGCGAGCGCCTGCTTCATCGACGGGAAGCGCTCGGCCTCGGCGCCGTAGAGCGCGACGCCCGGCGCCGCCAGCGCGCAGCCGGACGCGAGGCCGCCGCCGCCGACCGGGATCACGAGCGCGTCGAGGTCGGGGTGATCTTCGAGCATCTCGAGCGCGACCGTGCCGGCGCCCGCGATCACGTCGGGGTCGTCGTAGGGATGCACGAACGTGAGCCCGCGCTCCGCCGCGAGCGCGTTCGCGCGATCGTTCGCGAGGCTCAGGTCGTCGCCGGCGAGCACGACCTCGGCGCCGAGCCGCCGCGTCTGCTCCACCTTCACGTTCGGCGTGTAGCGCGGCATCACGAGCACCGCGCGAATGCCGAGCCGGCTCGCGTGGTGCGCGACCGCCTGCGCGTGATTGCC
>DASTOI010000441.1:0-11188 GCA_035762585.1 Myxococcota bacterium | reverse complement strand
TCACGGAGCTCGGCCGCTTCATCGTCACCCAGCAGCAGAAGGACATCGGCGCCTTCAAGACGCCGCAGCTGCGCAACGTCGCGCTGACGCCGCCCTACATGCACGACGGCAGCGAGCCGACGCTCGCGAGCGTGATCGAGCTCTACGACCGCGGCGGCAACGCGAACCCGTACCTCGACGGCGGCATGCGTCCGCTCGCGCTCAGCGCACAGGAGAAGGCCGATCTCGTCGCGCTGCTCGAGACATTCACGAGCGACGACCTCGAGCGCTTCGCAAAGCTCGCGGAATCGGCCCAATAACCGAGGAGGCAGTCGTGTATCGCAACGACATGACCAAGAAGGAGATCGAGCGCGCGTTCGCCGAGCGCTCGCCCGAGCACGAGCGCGAGATCCGCGCGCTGCGCAATTGCGACCGGCGCCAGTTTCTGCGCACGTCGCTGAAGTTCGCCGGCATGGCGGCGGCCGCGAGCCTGATCCCGGATCAGAGCTTCCAGATCGTCAGCGCCGCGTCGGCGGAGACGCCGGGCGCCGCGCCCGCGGTGAAGTTCCGCTTCGCCTACCTCTCCGACGCGCACCTCTACGCGCGCGGGATGGCGCACCGCTTCGCAAAGGCGCTCGCGAAAGCGGTCGAAGACATCAACGCGCTCGACCCGCAGCCGGACTTCGTGCTGTTCGGGGGCGACCTCGCGCAACTCGGCCGCAAGGACGAGCTCGCGCTCGGCCGCGACATCTTGAAGGGCGTGCGCGCGCCGCTGCGCATGATGGTCGGCGAGCACGACTGGTATTACGACATGGGCGACGAGTGGCGCCGGCTGTTCGGCCGCGACACCTACACGTTCGAGCACCAGGGCGTGCTGTTCATCGTGCTGAACAGCGTCGTCGAGAAGGACTTCTGGACGCCGCAGGGCTACTCGCCCGAAGAACGCATGGCGATCGTGTCGGGCCTCGACGACAACCGCCAGAGCCCGTTCGAGGTCGGCGAGGAGCAGCGCGATTGGCTGCAGCGCAAGCTGCGCGGCGTGAAGCGCGACCAGCCGATCGTCGTGTTCTCGCACTCGCCGCTCTACAAGCTCTACAAGCCGTGGAACTTCTGGACGGACGACGCCGAGCAGGTGCAGGCGCTGCTCGCGCCGTTCGACAGCGTGAGCGTGATCCACGGCCACACGCATCAGCTGCTCACGAACCGGATCGGGAACATCCACTTCCACGGCATGCTCTCGACCGCCTGGCCTTGGCCGTACGCACCGCAGGGGCTGCCCGAGTACACGGTGCAGATGTCGCGCTCGGATCCGTTCAATCAGCTCGACGGCTGCGGCGACGGGCGCGTCGATTTCCTCGCGAACGGCCGCGTCGACAAGCACTACAACCTGTGGGCGAAGAGCCCGCGCACCGTCACGGCTGCGCAGCTCGCGGGCGCCGCGGCGCCCGGCGCCGGCGGCTACCAGGGCCCGTCTTACTAGTTCGCGCGCGCGAACGGGAGAGCGAACGATGACGGTTAACAAGCAGATGACGGCCGGCTTCGCGCTCGCCGCAGCAATCGCAGCGGCCGCGGGCATCGCGTTTCGGGGCGAGCGCGCGAACGCGGGGCCGGTCGAGATCGGCAGCGCCGACGGCTGGAGCTCGCGCGCGGTCACCGCGTGCGACCGGCGCAAGATCGTGATCGTCGAGGGCGTGCGCCCCGGCGAGAAGCTGCCGCCCGAGCGCGCGCAGCTCGTCGCCGACGTGCTCCAGGACCTGATGCGGTACTGCAAGGAAGAGGTCGTCGCGCGCATCTCGCGCAGCCAGCACATCACGGTCGCGGCGAACGGCTTCGTCTACGAGAACTACGTGCCGGGCGGCGACATCCCGTTTCTCACGGTGAGCTTCGGCGAGCCGACCGAGCGCGAGAAGAAGATCTGGCAGGCCGAGCTCGCCAAGGTCGTTGCCGAGGGCGATCGGCTGTTCCACAGCGACGAGCTCGGCACGAACGGCGTCGCGTGCGCGATGTGCCATCCGCACGCGTCGAACACGCATCCCGAGACGTATCCGAAGTTCCAGGCGCAGCTGAAGAAGGTCGCGCTGCTGCGCGACATGGCGAACTGGTGCATCGAGAATCCGCTCGAGGGCAAGCCGCTCGCCCACGACGATCCGCGCATGGTCGCGCTCGAGGCCTACATGCTGTCGCGCCGCGCGGGCGTCGCGCTGGAGGCGGGCAAGCACTGACCGACGCGCGAAGTCGAACAGCGGCCTCCGCGCAACGCGACGCCTCAGCGCGCGGTGATCGCGCGTCCCGATTCGCTCTCCTAGGCTGCCGCCACTTTGCTGCCTCTGCGCTTCAAGTGGTTCTGGCTTCTCGGGGGGGCCGCGCTGATCGCGGCCGTCGTGCTGGGCGTGCTCGCGCCCGCGAGCGAGCTGCCGCCGCTCGGCTTCAGCGACTTCACCGAGCATGCCGCCGCGTACACGGTGCTGACGGTCTGGTTCGCGGCGCTCTACGCGCGCTCGCGCTGGCTGCTCGCCGCGCTCGCGCTGTTCCTACTGGGCGTCGCGCTCGAGGGCTTGCAAGACGCGATGGCGCTCGGCCGCACCGCGGATTCTTCCGACGTCGCCGCGAACTCGCTCGGCATCGCGCTCGGGCTCGCGCTCGCGCGCGCCGGCCTCGGCGGCTGGATGCAGTGGGTCGAGACGCGGCTCTCGCGATCCTGAACGGCGGCCCCTAGTCGCTCCGCTCTTCCTGCGCTTCTCCGGTCATCGGCACGAACATCACCGACGTGACCGTGCTGCCGACGACGCCCTCGCCCTTGCGCTCGAGCACGCGCAGCTGCTGCAGCGTCTCGCCGACCGGAATCACGAGCTTGCCGCCGTCCGCGAGCTGATCGATCAGCGGCTGCGGCACGTGGTCCGGCGCGGCGGTGACGAGGATCGCGTCGAACGGCGCGTGCGCCGGAAGCCCGCGGTAACCGTCGCCCGTAATGACTTCGACGCGCTCGTAGCCGGTCTCGCGCAGCGCGCGGCGCGCGGCCTCGGCGAGCTCGGGCACGATCTCGATCGAATGCACTTCGGCGCCGAGCTCGGCGAGCACCGCCGCCTGATAACCCGACCCGGTTCCCACCTCGAGTACGCGCTCGCCCGCCTGCACGTCCGCGAGCTGCGACATCAGCGCGACGATGTAGGGCTGCGAGATCGTCTGGCGTGAGCCGATCGGCAGCGGGCGGTCGCGATAGGCGCGCTCCCGCTCGCCCGGCGGCACGAAGCGGTGGCGCGGCACTTTTCGGAGCGCGGCCAGCACGCGCGCGTCGTGCATGCCGCGCGCGACGACTTGCTCCTCGACCATGCGCGCGCGCTCTTCGGCGCGGTCGTCGTCGGCGGCGGCGGCGAGCATCGACATCGCGAGGCTTCCGAGAATCGCGAGCAGCGGGGCTCGTGCGCGCATCGGCCGAACTCCGAGAGCTGCGGGGAGACGACGCCCAGCATACGCCCAGCGCCGGCGCTGGGGCGCCGCGCGCGCGATCGTCGGGCTGTGGCAACGAGCCGCGGGAGCGCGTCGGCTACTCGCCGAACGCCGCGCTGAGCAGCTCCGCGAGCTCGAGCCGGTGCACGCGCGCGGAGCCGACCGCGGGGCTCGCGCTCGCCGGACGCCCGGCGTAGGCGAGCTTCGCCTTCGGCGGGAGCAGTGCCTGGAGCCGCTCGCGGACGAACGTCCACGGCCCCATGTTGGCCGGCTCCTCTTGCGCCCAGACGACGTGCGTTGCGTTCGGCATGCGCCCGAGTGCGGCCGCGAGCTCGGCGTCGGGCCACGGATAGAGCTCCTCGACGCGCACGATCGCGACGTCGCCCTTCGCGTTGCCCTCGCCGAGCCCGTCGCGTTCCTCGCGGCGCGCGGCGAGGTCGTAGTAGACCTTTCCGCTGCACACGATCACGCGCGCCACCGCGGCGCCGTCGCGAATCGACGCGTCATCGAGCACCGGCTGGAAGCTCCCGCGCGCGAGCTGCTCGACGCTCGACACGCAGCGCGGCGCCCGTAACAAGCTCTTCGGCGTGAAGATCACGAGCGGCGCACGCCAGCTCCGGCGCATCTGGCGGCGCAGCACGTGGAAGTACTGCGCGGGCGTCGTGCAGTTCACCGCCTGCAGGTTGTCCTCGGCGCAGAGCTGCAGGTAGCGTTCGATGCGCGCGCTCGAGTGCTCGGGGCCCTGCCCTTCGTAGCCGTGCGGCAGCAGCATCACGAGGCCGCACATGCGGCCCCACTTCGCGTGCGCCGACGCGATGAACTGATCGATGATCGGCTGCGCGCCGTTCGAGAAGTCTCCGAACTGCGCCTCCCATAGCGTCAGCGTTCCGGGGTCGGCCTCGGCGTAGCCGTACTCGAAGCCGAGCACGCCGGCTTCGGAGAGATGGCTGTCGTAGGCCTCGAAGCGCGCCTGCGTCTCGGCGATGTGATCGAGCGGCGCGTATTCCTGGCCGCTCTTCTGGTCGACGACGATCGCGTGGCGCTGACTGAACGTGCCGCGCGAGCTGTCTTGCCCTGACAAGCGGACCGGCGTGCCCTCGGTGACGAGGCTGCCGAACGCGAGCGCCTCCGCGAGCGCCCAATCGATCGGCCCGCCGTCGGCGACGACCTTGCGGCGCCGCTCGAGCAGCGGCTGCAGCTTCTTGTGCAGCTGGAAGCCGGGCGGCGTCGCCGAGATCGCCTCCGCGATGCGCGCGAGGCGCTCGACCGTCACGCCGGTCGCGATGGGCCCGCTGGGTCGCGTGCGCGAGAAGCCGGCCCACGGGCCGCGCACCTCGTACTCGTCGTCCGCGCTCGGCGGGCGCGTCTTGATCGAGTCGAGCGCCTGCGTGAGCTGCTTGTTGAGATCGGTCTCGATGCGATCGACGTCGGCGCGCGTCAGCACGCCGCTCTTCACCAGCTCCTCGGTGTAGAGCGCGCGCAGGCCCGGCAGCGCGCGAATCTTCTCGTAGAGCAGCGGCTGCGTGAAGCTCGGCTCGTCGCCCTCGTTGTGGCCGTGGCGCCGATAACAAACGAGGTCGATCACGACGTCTTCGCCGAAGCGCTGGCGGAACGCGAACGCGAGCCGCACGCAATGCACGACCGCGTCCGGGTCGTCGCCGTTCACGTGGAAGATCGGCACCTGGATCATCTTCGCGACGTCGGTGCAGTAGAGCGTCGAGCGCGCTTCTTGCGGCGTCGTCGTGAAGCCGATCTGGTTGTTGACCACGACGTGAACTGTGCCGCCGGTCGAGAAGCCGCGCGCCTGCGAAAGTTGCAAGGTCTCCATGACCACGCCCTGGCCGGCGAATGCAGCGTCGCCGTGGATCAGGACCGGGACGATCTGGCGCCCGCGCGGATCGCCCGCGCGCACCTGCTTCGCGCGCGCGCGGCCCTCGACGACCGGATCGACCGCCTCGAGGTGCGACGGATTCGCGGTCAGCGAGAGATGCACGCGGCCGCCGCTCTGCGTGACGCGATCGTTCGAGTAGCCCTTGTGGTACTTGACGTCGCCCGAGCCGAACGGCGCCTCGGCCTCCTCGATGTCCTCGAACTCCGAGAAGATCGAGGCCAGCGACTTGCCGACCGTGTTCGAGAGCACGTTCAGGCGCCCGCGATGCGCCATGCCGATCACGAGCTCGCGCACGTTGTGGCCGGGCGCGTCCTCGACGAGGGTGTCGAGCAGCGGGATCAACGCCTCGGCTCCTTCGAGCGAGAAGCGCTTCTGGCCGACGAACTTGGTGTGGAGGAAGCGCTCGAACAGCTCGGCCGCGCAGATCTTCTCGAGCACGCGCAGCTGCTCGGTTGCGGTGAGCGGCGTGCGGTTCTCGGTCTCCTCCATGCGCCGCATCAGCCACTGGCGCCGGCCCGGATCCTGAATGTGCGTGAACTCGACGCCGACGCGGCGGCAATACGTCGCGCGCAGGCGCGCGAGGATTTGGCCGAGCGGCTGGATCGGCCCGCCCGGCAGATCGCCGGCGAAGAACAGCGCGTCGTCGTCGTTCTTGCCGAGCCCGTAGTGAGCCGGATCGAGCTCCGGGAAGTACTCGACGCGCGTCCCTAATGGATCCGTGTCGGCGATGCGATGGCCGCGCGCGCGATAGGCGTGGATCATGCGCAGCACGCGCGCGTACTTCTCGGCGACCTGCGGGCTCGCGAGCGAAGGCGCGCGGCCGGGCTCCTCCGGCGGCAGCGGCGGCTCTTCGGGCTCCCGGTCGGGCTCGAACAGCTCGCGCCAGCTCGCGTGCACCGAGCGCGGATCGATCTCGTAGCGCTGCCGGATCTCCGCGACGATGCCGGCGTTCACGCCGAAGGTCTCGAGGAGCTCGTCGGGCTGCTCCGCGGACTCGGCCCCGAGCTCGGCGTCGTCGCTCTCGCTCATCTCCCGCCAATCCTCTTCAAGAGCGGCGGATCGTACCAATGCGATCTCCGCTCGCCTGCGACGTGGCGCGGCCAGCAAGCGAAGCGCGCAGCGAGGCGCAGTCTTCGGAGCCGAGCAGAGTTCGAACGGTGGCCTCCGTGTGCGTTGGACCCTCGGCGTGCGTTGATCGCGCGTCCTGAGTCGGTCTCCTAGTGCGGGCTCTTCGCGAGCGCGTCGAGCGCGGCCGTGACTTCGGCGGTCGTCGCGGGCCGGTCGTCCGCCTTCTTCGCCATCAGCTGCTGAATCAGCGCTGCGAGCGGCTCGGGGATCCCGGGCACGAGCTCGCGCAGATCGGGCGGCGCGGTGTGCCGGTGGTGATACGTCACGTCGCCCTCGCGGAACGGGACGCGCCCGGCGACCAGCTCGAACAGCGTGACGCCGAATGCATAGAGATCCGCGCGATGGTCGACGCGCTCGCCGAGCGCCTGCTCGGGGGCCATGTAGTACGGCGTTCCGCCGACCACCGTCGCCGCCTTGCGCACTTCCTCGACCATCTTCGCGAGCCCGAAGTCCATGATCTTCACGACGCGATCGCGCGTGAAGAACAGATTCGCGGTCTTGATGTCGCGATGGACGATGCCGCGCTCGTGCGCGAACTGGAGCCCGGTCGCGATCTGCACCGCCATGCGCGTGGCGTCGCGCGGCGTCAGCTTGCCGCGCTTCTTGAGGATCGCGTCGAGCGGGAGCCCTTCGAGGAACTCCATCGTCAAGTAGTAATTTCCGTTCGCCTGATCGGCGTCGTAGATCGTCACGATGTTCGGGTGATTGAGGGCGGCCGCCGACTGCGCCTCGCGCAGGAACAGCGCGACCGCGGTCGGGTGATCGCGCAAGTTGTCGGGCAAGCGCTTCAGCGCGACGACCCGCCCGAGCCGGCGATCGCGCGCCTTGAACACGATGCCCATCCCGCCGCGGCCGAGCTCGCCGAGAATCTCGTAGCGCTCCTCGACGGGCTGAGTCGGCGCGCTCTGCGTGCCGGGCTGCGTCACCGCGCCGGCGGCGGCCGTGTTCAGCTGCGACTGGCGCTGCGTCTCCATCGCCTGCGTGCGCTCGCGCAGCGAGCGGATGCGCTCGGCGACGCCGGCGTATTGGTAGTCGCGTTTGCGGATGCTCTCGAAGGTCTGCAGCGCGTCGACGAGATCGCCGTTCTTCTCGAACGCTTCGCCGAGCTGCTCGAACAGCTCGAGCGGCGCGGCGTCCTCGCCGCCGACCGCGTGCACGGCCTCCCTCAGGCGGTCGATCGCGAGCATCCATTCCTCGCGCTTTAGGAACAGCTCGGCGAGCGTGCGACACGACTCGGCGTAGTCGGGATCGCGCAGGTCGACTTGTTGGAGGTTCCGGATCGCGCGGTCCTCGTCGCCTTCGGCGAGCGCCGCGACGCCCGCCTCGTGGTGGCGGCCGAGGCGCTCGAGCAGCTCCATCACCTTGTCGTTCACGCCGGCGCGCCGGTACGCGTCGATCGCCTGCGCGAAGTCGTAGACGGTCTCGAACGCCTGCGCGGCCTTCAGGAACTCGCCGGCCTCGAGATAGCCCTCGGCCGCGCTGCGGTGGTCGCCGGCCTGCTCGTAGAGCTCGGCCGATTCGGCGCCGCCGCCGCTCTGCGCGGAGAGCGCGGCCGCCTGCTGGAGCTGTCCCGCTTCGCGATAGAACTTCGCGGCGGCCGCCTTGTCCCCCTGCTGCTCGTGATACTTCGCGCGCAGCTCGGCCGCCTTCTGCGTCATGCCGGCCTTGTCGAGCGCGCGCGCGCACAGCGCGAGGTCGCCTAACAGGAATGGCTCGATCGCGTCCTTGACGCCTCGGAAGACCGCCTGCTGCGGGTCGCCGAGGCCGACCGTCACCTGCTGGCTGGCCAGCTCGCTTACCTCGACCTGGCGCTCGTAGACGCAATCGCCGTAGCCGACCACGACCGTGAACGAGCCCTTCGTGACGTAGAAGATCGTCTGCTCGTCCTTCACGAACTTGAGGCTCGACGGGACGCCGCGCAGCGCGACGCGCGCGACGCCGTGCGCATCTCCTTCCGGCCGCACGAGGCGCACCTCGAGCGCCGCCTCCTTCGCCCGGAAGTCGAACGTGACGTCGACCGTCTGGCCGCGCGGAATGCGCAGCTTGCGCTCCTCGAGGTAGTTGCCGACGACCTCGCCCTTCTCGTCCTGCATGATGCCGTGCACGCACACGTAATAGTCGCGCGCCGGGATCCAGCGGAACGCGTTCTCGCGCTGCGCCATCGTGCGCTTGAAGCGCGACCAGCTCGCGCCCTTGCGCTGGTACTTCGCGATCTTGCTCTCGCCGCCCTTCTCGCGCGCGCGCTTCGCCTGGCCGGGGCGGCGCGAGATCTCGATCGTGAAGAAGCCCTTCGCGTTCTTGTTCACTTCCCAAGCGAGCTTCACGTTCAGCCGGCCCCAGCCGCGCACGATCGGCGCAACCGCGAGCGCGAGCAGCGCCCCGTATGGAATCAGCGCGATCGCGTTCCAGCGCATGTACTGCACGGGATTGGGCACGCTGACCGGCAGGCTCGAGATCTCGACGTCGTCCGAGATCCGCCCCGTGTGCATGCGCACTTCGAGCTGCGGCGACGGCGTGAGCGGCGAGTCGAGTCGGATCGGCGTGGGGTGCTGCAGCACCGCGACGAAGGAAACTTCCACGCCGAGCTCGTCATTCACGAGCGACAAATCGGCGCTGTCGGTCGAGAACGCGCGCACACGCTCGTACGCCGGCTGCGCGAGATCGCTCACTGCGCCCGCCGGCGTGAGCTCGTAACGCGCGCCGAGGGCCGCAGCGACGTCCGCCTCGAGCGCTGCGACGTCGAACACGCGCGGCACGATCCAGCCTCGCACGCGCTCGATCCAGCCGAGCTTCTGCGAGACGCCGAGGAACGTGACGCCCTCGAACTCGCGCCCATCGGCGTGCGCCGCCGGGAAGCTCGCCGCCATCGGCGCGAAGCCCGAGAGCGGCTGCTTCGGACGCTCGCCGGCGGCGTCTGCGCCCTTCACGTTCGCGAGCGCGCTCGAAGTGGCCGCGATGCCCGTCAGCGCGCCCACCTGCGCTTCCTCTGCGGCGGCGGCCGCGGCGTCGCCATTTTCGGCATAGGCCTTGGCGAGCGCCGAGCGCAGCGGCGTCGAATCCGGCTCGATCGCGACGGCTTGCTGCAGCGTGAGCTGCGCAGCCTGCGCGTCGCCCTGGGCGCGTTGGATCTCCGCGACGTCGGCGAGCAGCCCGGCGCGCTCCTCGAGCGGCACCGCCTCGGGATCGAGCGCGCGCAGCGCGGCCTGCGGATCGCCCGCAGCTCGGTGCGCGCTCGCGAGCGCGCGGCGCGCCGCGGCGTCGTCCGGCGCGAGCTCGACCGCGCGCGCGAGCGGCGCCACCGCTTCCGTCGACTTGCCGGCTTCCAGCAGCAGCTCGCCCTGGCCCTGAAGCGCGTCCGCGTGATTCGGATCGGAGGAGAGCGCCGCCTGATAAGCCTCGGCCGCGCCCGCCTCGTCTCCGGCTACGACGCGAGCGGCACCGAGCCCGACGTAGGCGTCCGCCGCATGCGCGCCGAGCGCGTCCGCCGTCTCGGCGCCTAATTCCTCGTACGCGAGCAGCGCCTCCTCGGCGTTTCCGAGCTGCGCTTGCAGCTTCGCGACGCCCAGCTTGGCCGCGGTGCCGCTCTCCGCCGGCGCGAGCCGCAGCGCTTGCTCGTAGAGCTCTTGCGCGCCCTCGGCGTCGAGCAGGCGCGCGCGCTCGTTCGCCAGCGCGACGGCGTACTGCGCGCGCAGGTTCGGGGGCAGCGACGGATTGCGCGCGAGCGCGTTCTGCGCCTCCAAGCTGTGCGGGTCGGCGGCGAGCACTTGCTCCCACGCCGCGCGCGCGTCGGCGTGCCGGTCGAGCGCGGAGAGAGCGCGCGCGGCGGCGATGGTCGGGCGTTGGTCGGCGGGAATGAGCTCGCCGGCCTGGCGCGCCAGCTCGAGCGCGCGCG
Source organism: Myxococcota bacterium (assembly GCA_035762585.1). Classification (GTDB taxonomy): domain Bacteria; phylum Myxococcota_A; class UBA9160; order UBA9160; family UBA6930; genus VGRF01. The sequence continues at coordinate 851 of DASTOI010000441.1, read as the reverse complement.
CGTGCTCGCCGCGCGCCTCGGCGTTTGCCGCCCCCGCCAGTAACAGCTCGGGGTCCTTGCCCTCGATCAAGCCCTGGCGCACCCGCAGCCAACCGGGATCGTCGGAGCCGGTCGCGCTCGCGAGCCGCGAGCGCTCCGCAAGCGGAAGCTGCGGGTCGCTCCCCAAGGAAGCGAGCTCGGCCCGCAGGGTCTCCGCGATGCGACCCTTCGCGCCGGCGAGCAGCGGCGCCGCGTCGGCGGGCCGGCCCGCCGCGAATGCGTCGCCGACGCGCTCGAACAGGCTGAACTCGGCGAGCCGCGCGGTCTCCGGCTCGCCCTGCGCGGCGAGCGCAGCGCGCAACGGCCGCGAGGCAGCGGCGAGGAGCTCGCCGAGCTTCGCCAGCTTCCCGTCCGCGTGGCCGACCGCGACGACCTTCCCGGACGCGCCGTCGTAGGCGCGCATCCACACCTCCGCGGCGCCGTTTCGGTAGTGCAGCTCGGTCGTGAGGACGTGGCTCGCGCCCGCTGCGCGCGCCACTGCGCTCGCATCCGCTCCGTGCAGCGGGCGCTGCTCGGGACCCGCAACCCCAGCGATTGCGCGCTCGGCTTCGCGCCGCTCGACGGCTGCGACGCCGCCCGCCGCCAGCTCCGCACGCCACCACTCCCGAACGCCGCCGTCGATCCCGCGATAGACCGCGCCCGCCCGAACCGGAAGAACCAGCGCCCGGATCTCGACGGGCGCCGTGGGTCTGCGCGGCGCGGGTGCGACGGCGTCCTCGGCGCGGACCGCAAGCGTCGTGAACGCGAATCCGAGGGACACGACGGCGCCGATGAGTCGTGAGGCCATGACTCTGCGTGCATCGGCCGAGTGC
>DASTOI010000440.1:0-4554 GCA_035762585.1 Myxococcota bacterium | reverse complement strand
CTCGAAGGGAACGCCGCCGTGGCCCGCGTTGCGGCGCAGCATGGTGTGCAGGTCCAGCTTGCCGCGCTTGAGCCGGCGGCGGCGGATCGAGAGCACGTTCTTGATGCGCTGCGCGAGGCGGGCCACCACCTCCCGCATCTTCCGGATCTCGTCCTCGGTGAGGTTGTAGAAGCTCTTCTCGAGCAGGCTCTCGCGCCGGAACTTCTCCATGTAGTCGTAGTTGCGCTGCTGCAGCTCGCGCTCGGTGAAGTTGCGGACCGATTGGCGCAGCGCCTCGAGGAACTTCTCGATCAGGTCGAGCAGCGCGTCGACCTGCGCGTCGGGCATGCCGCCCTCGCGAAGTTGTTGGGCGAGATCGCGCAGCTGCTTGCCGGCGCCCTCCGCGTCGAGCTGCTCCATCGTGCGGCGCGTGAAGAAGCCGATCTGCAGCATGTTCTCGATGCGCTCGGTGCCGGCGCTCTGTGCTGCCTCGCGGATCAGTTGCTCGAGCTGAGAGAGGTCCTGGGTCAGCAGCGCCTTCGCGAGCTCGGACAGATCCATCTGCCCGCCCTGCAGGTTCTGCATGCCCTGCTTGATCGCTTCCATCAGCTTTTCGAGATCGAACTCGCCGCCCATCTGGCCTTGGGCTTGGTCGAACGCGCTGCGCAGGCCGTCGTAGAACGACGACCAGTAGAGATCGAACAGCTGGTCGAAGCCGGCGATGTCTTCGGAGCGCTTCACCATCGTGGTGCGCAGCGCGTCGCGGAAGATCTCGCGGTCGTCGAAGGAGAGCTCGTCGATCGCGAGGAAGGAGTCGATGGACTCCGCCACCGAGACGCGAATGCCGCTCTTCCGCAGCAAGTTCGCGAACTCGATGATCTTCTTCTCCACGGGGCGACCTCGGACGAGTTGTTAGTGAAGCACGCCCTTCTTCGCGGTGCCCGCCTGCGGCGGCGCGGCGGGCGCCTGCGCCGCGGGGACGGGCGCCGCGCCCGCTTGCGGTGCAGGCGGGGCGTCGGCCTTGCGCGTGATCAGCCGGCCGAGCTCGCTCTGCGCCTTCTTGATGTCGGCCTCGTACTTGAGGATCACGTTCAGCGTGTCGCGCACGAGGGCCTCGTCGAGCTGGCCGGCGTTCAGCGCGAGCAGCGCGCGCGCCCAGTCGAGCGTCTCCGAGATCGACGGCGTCTTCTTCAGGTCGAGCTTGCGCAGCCGCGCCATCACGCCGACGAGCTCTTCGGCGAGCCGCACGTCGATGCCCGGCACCTTCGTCTCGAGGATCTTGGTCTCGAGCGCTTCGTCCGGGAAGTCGATGAACAGGTGCAGGCAGCGGCGCTTCAGCGCGTCGCTCATCTCGCGCGCGTCGTTCGAGGTGAGGAACACGATCGGCATGTGCGTCGCCACGAGCGTGCCGATCTCGGGCACCGTCACCTGGAAGTCCGAGAGCACCTCGAGCAGGAACGCCTCGAACTCGGGATCCGACTTGTCGACCTCGTCGATCAAGAGCAGCGATGGCTCGTCCGCTTGGATCGCGCGCAAGAGCGGGCGCTGCACGATGAAGCGCTCCGAGAAGAACACGTTGTCCTGCGCGCCGACGCGCTCCGCGGCGTCGCGCAGCGTCGTCGCGCCCGCCATCGCCTCCGCGAACTTCTCCTTCAGGATCTGCGTGTAGAGCAGCTGCTTCGAGTACTCCCACTCGTAGAGAGCCTTCGCCTCGTCGAGCCCCTCGTAACACTGCAGGCGGATCATCGGGCGGCCGGTCGCTTTCGCGACCACCTTCGCGAGCTCGGTCTTGCCGACGCCCGCGGGCCCTTCCACCAGCACCGGCTTGCCGAGCTTCGTCGCGAGGTAGACGACCGTCGCGATGTTCTTGCCGCAGACGTAGCCCTGGCCGTTCAGCTGCCTGATGACGTCGTCGACCGATGCGAACATGGAGGCTCCTTCGTTTCCCGCTCCCGTCCGCGGTCAACTCATTAGGTGGAGGACGTGTCCCAGCTTCTCTTTCTTGGTGCGGAGGTACTGGAGGTTGCGTTCGTTGGGCGTGATCTCGAGCGGTACGCGCTCGACGATCGAGAGCCCGTAGCCCTCGATGCCCGCGCGTTTGCCCGGGTTGTTGGTGATGATGCGCATCTTGCGCACGCCGAGGTCGTGCAGGATCTGCGCGCCGACGCCGTAGTCGCGCAGGTCGGCCGCGAAGCCGAGCCGCTCGTTCGCCTGCACGGTGTCGAGCCCCTCGCGATCCTGCAGCCCGTAGGCCTTGATCTTGTTCTTGAGCCCGATGCCGCGGCCCTCTTGGCGCATGTAGAGAATCACGCCCTTGCCCTCGGCCTCGATCAGCTTCATCGCGGCTTCGAGCTGCTCGCCGCAGTCGCAGCGCAGCGAGCCGAACGAGTCGCCGGTGAGGCACTCGCTGTGCACGCGCACGAGCACCTCGTCCTCGGGGCTGATCGCGCCCTTCACGAGCGCGACGTGATCGATGTGGTCGATGTCGTTCTCGTAGACGATCGCGCGGAACTCGCCGCCCCACTTCGTCGGCAGTGCGCAGTCGCCCGACGCGCGCACCAGCTTCTCGTTGCGCAGCCGGTACTCGATCAGGTCCGCGATCGTCGCGATCTTGAGCCCGTGCTTGCGCGCGAACTTCACGAGATCGGGCATGCGCGCCATCGTGCCGTCGTCGTTCATGATCTCGCAGATCACGCCGGAGGGGCTGCGGCCCCCGAGCCGCGCGAGATCGACCGCGCCCTCGGTCTGGCCGGCACGGCGCAAGACGCCGCCGGCGCGCGCGCGCAGCGGAAACACGTGACCGGGCCGCACGATGTCCTGCGGTCGCGCGTCGGGGCGGATCGCGGTCAGGATCGTGTGCGCGCGATCGTGCGCCGAGATCCCGGTGGTGACGCCCTCGCGCGCCTCGATCGAGATCGTGAACGCGGTGCCGAAGCCCGACGAGTTCTCGTTCTCGGGCACCATCATCCCGAGCCGCAGCTTCTCGAGCTGGTCGCCCATCATCGGCAGGCAGATCAGCCCACGCCCGTGCATCGCCATGAAGTTGATCGCTTCGGGCGTGACCGCGTCGGCGGCCATGCACAGGTCGCCCTCGTTCTCGCGATCCTCGTCGTCGACGAGGATGATCATGCGGCCGGCCTTGATCTCCGCGATCGCCGCCGGGATCGAGACGACGACGTCGCTCGGAGAGCCATGCAACGCGACGGCGGGCTTCGGGAGGGGGTCGGTCATGCGCTCTCGTTCGGTCCGCTGGCAGTACGGACCGGCAACTCCTGCGCAGTTCCGTCTCGCAGCGGGTTCGGAGCGACCGTAATCACACGCTCCGAAGCCGGGACGAAAGCCACGCTAGCGCCGCGAGGTGTGTGCCGCTACGCCCCGAGCCGCTTCAGCACGCCCTTCAGGAAGTCGGACTCGCTGACCCCGAACTTGTCCTGGAACTGATGCTTCGCGTTCAGCTGCCGGTAGGTGAGGCGCAGTAGCTCGCGGAAGGTCTCGATCACGCCCTCGCCGCGTGTCGCGACGCCGGGGAAGGTCGGAATGTCGCCCCACGCCGCCTTGATCTCCTCGAGCGGCTTCACGTCGGGCAGATCGCGCTTGTTGAACTGCACGACCTTCGGCATCGCGGCGAAGTCGAGACCGTTCGACTTGAGGTTCGCCTCCATGTCGCGCCACGAGTAGGCGTTCGCGCCGGCGGACGTGCGCTGCGAGTCGGCGACGAACACGACGCCGTCGGCGCCCGACAGCACGACCTTGCGCGTCGACTTGTGCATCACCTGGCCGGGCACGGTGAACAGCTTCAGCTTCACCGCGAAGCCGTTCGCGGTGCCGAACTGCACCGGCAGGAAGTCGAAGTAGAGCGTGCGGTCGTCGGCGGTGTCGAGCGTGACCATCTTGCCGCGTGCGCCGGGGTCGAGCAGCTCGTGGAGCTTCTGCAGGTTCGTCGTCTTGCCGGACAGGGCGGGTCCGTAATAAACGAACTTCAGGACGATCTCGCGCCCCGCCATGTTGATCTGCACCATTGCCCCGGCCTCTCTGCCTTCCGCAGCTCGCACGCGAGACGCCCCGTTGCGGCGGCGCTTCGGTGCCCCAGCGCACACTGCATCGGCAGCTGCTGGGAAGACGTTGAGAGAGAACTGGGAGACCGACTCCGGATGCGCGATCGGCGCACCAGCCCACGCGGAGGCCGGGGCTCGACTCCGCCCGGCTCCGAAGACTCCCTCTCGCTGCGCTCGCCGCCTCGCGGCGCTCGGCTACGGCGCTCCGCCTTCACTTCTGCGCAAGAAGCCGGCAAGAAGCGCTCGCGCGGCGGCGGCCGGCGTGAGTCGCTGCGCTTCCACGTCGGCCTCGAGGCGCGGGATCGCCTGCGCAACCTCGCGGTTCTCCCGGAGCGCCCGCTGCAGACCCTCCTCGACGAGGCTCCACATCCATTCGCGCGCCTGGCTGCGCCGGCGCTGCTCGAGCGCGCCGCTCTTCGCGAGCAGCTCGCGCTGCTCGAGCGCGGTGCGCCAGAGCTCGCCGACGCCCTCTCCGGTCAGCGCGCTCGCCGCGAGCGCGACGGGCTTCCAGCCGAGCGCG
>DASTOI010000439.1:0-4865 GCA_035762585.1 Myxococcota bacterium | reverse complement strand
AGGCCGCGCAGCGCGGCGCACCGGTCTACGTCTACTACCTGACGTGGGAGACCCCGGTCGGGAACGGCCTGTTCAAGTCGCCGCACACGCTCGACATCCCGTTCATGTTCCACAACGTCGACAAGGCGCTCGCGCTGACCGGCGAGAGCGCGGCGGCGCGCGACCTCGAGCAGCAGATGTCGGGCGCGTGGATTGCGTTCGCGCGCAGCGGCGATCCCAACACCGACGCGCTGCCCGACTGGCCTGCGTACGACGCGCGCCGCCGCGCGACGATGGTGTTCGACGCGCCGCCGCGCGTGGAGAACGATCCGAAGGGCGAAGTGCGGAGGCTGCTCGGCGACGCGCGGCGCTAGCAGGAGCCTGCAGCCGCACCTACAGGCCGACTCGTTCGGGCTTCGCTCCCGAGAGACGAGGATCCGCCTCCTCGGCTAGGCGCTCACTTCGCCGGCTGCGTCCACAGCGCATCGTTCGCGAGTGCGGATTCGTCGATCTCGACGTCCGCCTTCTCGCGCAGCTCGGCCATCAGCTTCGCGAAGGCGCGTTGACCTTCGAGCGTGCGCCAGCTCTCCTCGACGCGGTCTCGAACCGCCTCGAGGGGTTGCGGAACAGCGGGCAAGACCTCGACCAACTCGACTACGCCGAAGCCTTCGGATTCGGAGCCAGCGGCGAGGCGGTCTCCGGGCTTGGTGAGGTGAAAGACCTCGGGAACGACCTTCGCTGGGAGCGCACGCAGAGAGATCGGGCCGATCGTCTCAGCCTCTGCCGCATCGAGAACAACCTTCGGAACGGACTTCGTGGACGCGGCGCTCGCCGCTTCTTGCCTGCCGAGGGGCCACCAGCGGAGCGTCACTTCTCGTTCCGCGTAGCGAAGCTTGTTGGCTTCGTAATGTCTTCGCAGATCGGCTTCGGTGGGCGCGAGGGCGTCGCGGATCGATTCGAAGAGTGCGTCGCGCAGAAGCGCTTCCTCTTGTGCCGCCGCCGCGCGCCGAAGGGCGCCAACTCGGCGAGCGACGAGCTCGGTCTCGGCGAGACCTCGCCGGGTCGCCTCCTGCGAGGTGAGGATACGTGCGACGATCGAATCAACTGCGCGACGCCGATCCTGGGCCGATTCCGTTCGGGTGAGGTCGCTCGCGAGAATCGCTCGGTCGCCAACGATCGCGAGTGCGGTGCCCTCGTCACCGGGATCCGGCTCTCCCGCCCGGCCGCACGCCCAAGCGAGCGACGCCCCCAGGGCCACAAGTCTCACGATCGCCCGCGGCCTCACGGCAGCAGAAGTTCTTGCACGAACGAAAATGCCCTGCCGCTCACGCCGAGATCTACAGGTCCGATCGGAACCGGGAACGCTCCAGGCGCAGAGATGGCCCGGAGAAAGCCGTCCGTTCCGCGATAGACGAGCCAAAGCCCGTCGCTCGTCCAGGCCACATCAGCGATGGGAAAATCGTTTGCGGGCTCCGACGCGAGAGGGCCGGCGCTCGTAACCTCTTCGAATGTCCTCGTGCTGTTCGTAGCGAGGCCGGCAAGATCAACGATGAAGAGCCGCTCGTGAACCTCACCCTCCCGTCGCCCGGCAAACGCGAGGCGGGAATCCGTCCCAGGGCGCGAACGCCGGCGTACTCGCGGATCCTCAGCCCACCGATCCACCCGTGCCCTTGACCCGAACGGCGAGGATGTAGCCCGCGGTCGACGCGCCCGTGATCTGCGCCGTCGTAATGCCCGTCAGCGTGAACGACACCGACTCGACCGGCGGACCGCTGCCCGTCGCGGTCGTCATCACGCCGTAATCCCACGAATCGATCGGATAGATCTGATTCCCCGCGCCGACCTTCCAGACGCGGTTGGCCGGACCGAACTGCCACTGCGCGAGCGCGGCGTTCGGATCGGAGACGCCGAGGCTCGAGAGCGCCTCTTCGTCGCTCGTGTTCGCAAAGAAGCCGAGGATCGTGCCCGAGCCGGCTGGGATCGAGAGGCTCACCTGGCAGCCGCCGGCGACGTCGGTCAGCGAGACGGTCACCGCAACGGTGTCCTCCCCGATCGGAGTCGCGGCGATGTAGGTCAGCGCCTCGGCGCGCAGCGCGGCGAGCGCGAGCGCGGCGGCGAGCAGCGCGCGAGCCCGCATCAGATCTCGACGTCCGCGCCGCTGCAAACGGCTTCGACGAACGGACCGAAGGGCTCGCCTGGCGCAGCTTCCCGATAGAGCACCGTGTCCTGAGCGCTGCAGACGTTCTGGGCATCGCCGACGGAGAGCGGGCCGGCGAACAACACGCTGCCGCACTCGCCCGCCGCGTTCGGCTCGCAGACGCGCACCGTAACGCTCGGGAACGTCTCATCGAGCTTGCGGACCGTGCAGCAGCCCGCGTGCGCCGCCTCGGCAGAGAGAGCCGCGATCCCTAACAGCAGGAGCGAAATCCGCATCAGCGCCTCGATGGGCGCGCACTCTGTCTCATCAGGCTCGCGGCGACAATTCCCTGCTCTGGTGAAGGCGCAAGAATTATTGCGGGGCGTCGATTTGGGAGGCGCTACGAACACCCTCGAGAGCTACCCAGCGTGGGCCGAGCTCGGCGCAGTCGGCTGGCACTCAATCACGCTCCGATTCTGCTCCTTCGCGTTCGTCGCGAGGCTGCAGCGCGGCTCCTTCGCGGCGGCGCCTGAGGGCATGAGCTCGACCGCCCGCTGACCTACGCGAGCTGCTCGCGCGACAACACGATCAATTCGCGAGAGCTGCGTCGCACGCGCCGCCCCGGGGCGCGCAGTCGCGCGGCCGCTTCACGCCCGGCTCGTCGTTGCCGAAATCCGCGCGCCTACACGCGGCGATCGCCTGCTGCGAACAGAACTGGGCTCGCTCGCAGCCGTTCTCGTCGACCTCGGCGCTGGCGCTCTCCGGGCAGAGATCGGTGAGGTCGCTCTCGCCGTCCCCATCCGTGTCGGAGAACACGGGCAGTCCCTCACATGTCGGGCCGTTGAATGGCGGCGGGTTCGCGGGCGGCATCATCGCCGCGGGGCGGCACGCGAGCGCTGCGAACGAGCAATCGCGAGGCCGCTTCCGCAGCGGCTCGTCGTTGTCGAAGTCGAGCCCCGCGCAGCGCTTGCGCGAGGAGACTCCGAGCGCGCAGAAGTCGGCGATCGTGCGGCCGGCGCCGTCGACGCTCGTGCCGAAGCTGCCGTCGGTCGAGCCGAACGGGGCGCGATCGCGAAGGTCCTCCTCGCCATCGCCGTCGTCGTCCACGTGCAGGCGAGCGCCGGCGCACGGAAGGGGCACCCAGCCCGGTGGCGCGGGGTCCGTCGCGAAGCTGTAGGTCTCGAACAGGAGGTAGCCCGAGCCGCTGTTCGAGGTGAGGACGTGAACCCAATGCGTCAGGGTTCCCGCGAAGACGTCCGGGCTGACGAAGCGCGTGAGGGTCAGGTCGACGTCGCCCCACGCTTCACCGGGGTCACGGAAGTAGTCGGAGCCCGGAAGATCGCTCGGCGCCAACGCGCGCGTCCAAGCGGCGACTGGCTCGCCGTCCTCCAGATGGGCCTCGAGGCTGAGCGTGCCGCCGACGAACGCGCCGCCTGCATCGAGCTCGAGATCCCCCGAGCCCATCGGCACCGCGGGCGAGAGGACCGTGGCGGTGTCGGGGAGGCAACCGTAGTCCCAGACGCTCTGGGGACACCAGAACGAAGACTCGAGCCGCAGCTCGACGGGCGCGGCGAGGGTCGGCGCTGCGCACAGGCCCGCGAGCAGCGAAGCGATCCCGGCCCGGCGAACGGCGGCGCAGGATCCAGCCGGCGAGTGACGGTCGTAGCGTTGCATCACGGGCCTCCGGTGAGCGATTGCGCCGCCTGCGCGCCATGCGGCTTCGGGCGGCGAGCGCACACGGAAGTTGAACGCGCCGCGGGGCGCGCGCGCTCCTCTCCGCGTCCAACCTTCATCCCCTGATAAGTGCGCGCCGGGCTGGAGCTTTCACCTTCTCCTCACGCGGCGGCTCGCCGCGATTGGCGTCAGCTGTCGGCGGCGTCGAGGCGTTTTCGCTGGCGCGCGGCGTCGGAGGCGATGCGCGCGAGCCATGCGTCGTAGGCGCCACGCAGATTCGCGAACGCCGGGTCGGCTTCGATCGGGTCGATGTAGAGGCTGGACTGCGGCCGCAGATCGACGGCCCATGAGACCCTGAACCCCTCGTCGTACGCGCGATCCAGTGCGCGCCGCGCGAGCTCGGCCTCCCCGGCCAGCGCATGGGCGCGGGCGCGCTGGAACGCGAACATCGGCAGCCGCAGCGCCGCGGGGCCGTCGAGGTAGGCGAAGACGCGCGCGAGCAGGCGCTGCGCCTCCTCCGTCCTTCCAGCTCCCATTCTCGCCGCGACGAGATCGATCGCGGCGATCACGTTTCGAGCGCTGACGGGCTCGACGCCGCTCGCGAGATCCGGGAGGCGCCGCTCGAGAATCGTGCGCGCCGCCTCGGGCGCGCCGGCGATCAGCGCGAGCTTCGCGGCAGGAAGGTCGAGCAGCAGGCTCGGCGCGATCGTGGCGCGGCCGCGCTCGAGGGCGGCATACGCCTCCGCGTGTCGGCCCTGCATCGAGAGGCGCGCGGCTTCGGAGAGCGGCTTCTCGAACGCGAGCTTTCCGAAGTCGAGCCAGCGCTCTGCACCGCCGCGATCCCCGAGCGACATGTGGATCGCCCACAGTTCGATGCGCGCCGCTCCGCCGATCGACTTCTCGAGCGCGCGCAGCTCGCTCGCCGCCGTGGCGAGCCGTCCGTAGGACGCGTGCAGCGTCGCCAGCGCCATGCGGCAGCCGAGCGCATCCGGTGAGCGTTCCAGGAGGCCTCCGCAGCGCTCCTCTCCGGCCGAGAGCTGGCCGCGCGCCCCCAACAACATCGCGACCATCACGT
>DASTOI010000438.1:0-5562 GCA_035762585.1 Myxococcota bacterium | reverse complement strand
CGATCGCGATGCCGCGGCCGATGCCCGCGCCCCCGCCCGTGACGATCGCCACTTGGTCCCGCAGCAGCTCGCCGGGAGAGCTCATCTGGTTATTCCTCAGAAGGTCGTGAAGCCGCCGTTCACGACGAGCGTTTGGCCCGTCACCCAGCTGGCCTCGTTCGAGACGAGGTAGAGAACCGCCGGCGCGACGTCCTGCGGCGTACCGAGCCGCCGCGTCGGGTAGCGGCGCGCGAGCTTCGCCATCTCGTCCGCGTCGCGGCGCTCGGACGCGATCGAGCCGAGCGCGACCGCGTTCACCGTAATGCCTGCGTCCGCGACCTCGCGCGCGAGCGAGCGCGCGAACGCGAGCAGCGCCGCCTTCGCCGCGGCGTATGCGGCGAGCTGCGCTTCGCCGCTGCGCGCCGCGTCGGAGACGATCGCGACGATGCGCCCGAACCGGCGCGCGCGCATCGCAGGCAACACGGCGCGCGTGAGGTGCATCGCGGCGTCCACGTTCAGCGCGGCGAGCGTGCGCCACTCCTCGGGTGCGCTCGTCTCGAACCCGCCGACGCGGATGCCGCTCGCAGGCAGGCCTGCGTTGAGCACGAGCACGTCGATCCCGCCGAGCTCGGCCGACGCCTCGCGCACGATGCGTTCGCAAACGCCGGCGTCCGTCACGTCGCCCGCGACGGCGCACGCACGTGGTCCGCTCGCGCGAATCGACGAAGCGACCTCGACCGCACGCTCCGCGAAGAGGTCGTTCACCGCAACTGCCGCGCCCTGGCCCGCGAGCACGCGCGCGATCTCGGCGCCGATGCCGCGCCCGGCGCCCGTCACCAACGCGACGCGGCCGGTCAAATCGAACAGCGCGCCGGCCATCGGGGCCTCCCAGGTGGTAGAAAGATTTATATGATTCGCGTCCGCGCCGCGAACTGGCTCGCGCCGCGTTTCGCTGGAGACGCCATGCCCGCCCCTTGGAAGTACGACCTCTTCATCGACGGCAAGTGGACGAGCGGCGAGGGCGGGCGGCGCATCGCCGTGATCGACCCTGCCACCGAAGCGGAGATCGGAGACGTCGCCGAGGCGAGCGTCGCGGATGCGCGCCGCGCGATCGCGGCGGCGAAGCGCGCCTTCGACGCCGGCCCGTGGCCCTATCTGAAGCCGAAAGAGCGCGCGGCGAAGTTGTTGCGGATGGTGGAGATCCTCGAGGGGCGCCACGCGGCGCTGCGCGAGCTCGTCGTGGCGGAGACCGGCGCGACCGGCTTCATCGTCGACGCGATCCAAGTCGGCGGGACGCTCGGCATCGCGCGCTACAACGCGGAGCAGGCGCCGCACCTCGTGGAGTGGGTCGAGGCGTCGCCGCCCACCGGCGGGGCGACGGGAATGGCGGGCAGCGCGCTCGTTCGCGAGCCGGTCGGCGTCGTCGCCGCGATCACGCCCTTCAACTTCCCGTTCATGCTGAACGTCGTGAAGGTGTTCCCGGCGCTCGCGGTCGGCTGCACGGTCGTGCTGAAGCCGCATCCGTGGACGCCGCTCGACGCGTTCGAGATCGCGCGCGCGGCAGACGAAGCGGGCCTGCCTCCGGGCGTGCTCAACGTGATCACCGGGCACGCGGAAGTGGGCGACGAGCTCACCGGCAACCCGATGGTGGACATGATCACTTTCACCGGCTCGACCGCGACCGGGCGGCGCATCATGTCGCGCGCGGGCGAGCAGATCAAACGCGTGCAGCTCGAGCTCGGCGGCAAGAGCGCGCAGGTGATCCTCGACGACGTGCCCGCCGACTTCGTCGCGAAGATCGGATTCGGCGCGGCGCTCGTTCACTGCGGGCAAGGCTGCGCGCTGCAGACGCGGCTACTCATGCCCGAGCGCTTGATGGACGCGTACCTCGCCGGCGTCGCCGCGATGGCGCCGCACATCCAGCTCGGCGACCCGCGCGACGAGGCGACGGTGCTCGGCCCCCTGATTCGCGAGCAGCAGCGCGCGCGCGTCGAGGGCTACGTGAAATCGGGCCTCGAGCAGGGCGCGCGACTCATTACGGGCGGGAAGCGGCCGGCCGGTCTCACGAAGGGCTTCTTCTACGAGCCGACCGTGTTCGTCGGGAAGAACGACATGCGCATCGCGCAAGAGGAGATCTTCGGCCCGGTGCTGACGGTGATCCCGTACTCGGGGACGGATGAGGACGCGATTCGCATCGCGAACGACTCGATCTATGGGCTCAGCGGCGGTGTGCACGCGGCGAACACCGCGCGCGCGTTCAACGTCGCCCGGCAGATCCGCACCGGCACGGTCACGGCGCAAGGCGTCGCGAGCGCGGGCGCGAGCGACCCGAGCCGCGGCGCGGGACAGGGGCCGGGATGGGGCATGGCTGTCGCGGGCATCGCACAGGGCGGCGCGTTCGGCGGCTTCAAGCAGAGCGGCATCGGCCGCGAGTGGGGACGCCACGGCATGCACGACTTCACGGAGGTGAAGTCGATCAGCTGGAGCTGAGCGCTCGGAGTCGACGCAGCAAGCGGCGTCTTCGCCGCGCGCAGTGAGGCGCAGTCTTCGGAGCCGAACGGAGTCAACAAGTTGTACGACGTGCTCAAAGGCGTGCGCGTGATCGAGTGTGCGGAGCACACGTTCGTCCCGGTGGCGGCGACGACGCTCGCGGACTGGGGCGCGGACGTCGTGAAGATCGAGCGCGCGTCTCGAGGCGGCGACAGCTCGCGCCACATGCTGATCCTGCAGCGACCGGGACAGAAGCTAAACGGCTTCTTCGAGGTCGCGAATCGAGGCAAGCGCGGGCTCGCGCTCGACCTCACCCGTGCCGAGGGACGCGAGGCGCTCTACCGCGCGATCCCCGCGACCGACGTCTTCGTCACGAGCCTGCGCGAGAGCGCGCGTAAGAAGATGGGCGTCGAGCCGGAGGTGTTGATGCAGATCAACCCGCGCCTGATCTATGCGCGCGGCACCGGCTACGGGCTGCGCGGCCCGCTCGCGAGCGCGCCCGGTTTCGACCACCCGTCGTCGTGGTGCCGCGCGGGCTCCGCATTCGCACAGGACGCGCGCGACGGAACGCCGCCGCCTCCGCAGCCGGGCTCGGTAGGCGACTTGACGGGCGGCGCGACGCTCGCCGGCGCGATCTGCGCGGCGCTGTTTCGCCGTGAGCGAACCGGCAAGGGCGCGATCGTCGACCACGCGCTCTACGGAATGGGCACGTACATCATGACCCAGAGCCTCGCGAGCGCGTCGCTCGCCGGCGCGAAGCCGAGCGATCCGGTCGGCCCGCGTGCGGCAGGCTTCCAACATCCACTCGTCCATTCGTACCAGACGAAGGACGCGCGTTTCCTGCAGCTCTGCTTCCTGCAGGACCGCTGGTTTCCCGATCTCGCGCGGCGGCTCGGCCGCGAGGACCTGCTCGCGGATCCGCGCTTCGCGGACGAGCCCAGCAAGCTCGCCCACGCGCAGGCGCTGATCGACGCGCTCCAGGCGGAGTTCGTGAAGAAGACGCTGCACGAGTGGTGCGACGTCCTGGTCGAATGCGAGGGAGTGTGGGCGCCGCAGCTCCGCCCCGTCGAGGTGTTGAGCGACGAGCAGGCTCTCGTGAACGGCTTCGTGACACCGGTGCGCACGCACGACGGGGACAGCTACCTCGCTGCAGCCACGCCCGGTCAGTTCGACGAGCGGCCCGTCGGCGCACTCGCGGCCGCGCCCGCGTGGGGACAACACACGCGCGAAGTTCTCAGGGACTGGGGCCTCAGCGAAGCCGAGGTCGCTGCTCTCGAGCGAAGCCAGGTCGCGCTGCAGGGTTGAGGACAAGCGCCGCTTCGGCGCGCGCAGCGAGGCGGAGTCTTCGGAGCCGAGCGGAGTCGAACAGTGGCCTCCGGGCCCGGGAGCGCTCGGAAGGCGGCATTCCTTCACAGCCTCTGAGGGCTCGACGGTCCTCGACGATCGCCCTCACATCGGTGGCTTCGTGAAGCTGCCTGCGATGCCGGAGCTCACGAGACCTTGGTCGACGAGCAGCGAGATCCCGTTGATCCCGCTCGCCGCCGGGCTGCACAGGAACACGAGCACGTCCGCCATCTGCTCGGGCGTGAGCGTCGGGACGCCCGCGTCCTCGCGATAGGTCTTGCCGAAGCGCAGCCAAATGTCGGCGTTCGCGCGCGCGAGCGGCGTGTCCGTCGGTCCCGGCTCGATCGTGTTGATCCGGATGCCACGCTTCAGCAGCGGGAACGCCTGCTGGGCCGCATAGAAGTTCATCGCCTGCTTACTGAACGAGTACGTGTTCGTGCCGGGGTGGCTCTCGATCCAAGCGCTCGCCGCAATCCAATCCGCGAGCGCCATGAACTCTTTCAACGCGGGAAGATTCGCCTGCCAACCCATGCCGGCGACGGATGAGATCAGCGCGACGGCGGCGCCGCGCTGGAGAGCGCCCCGCTCGACGAGACGCTCGAGCAGATGACGCTGAGAGATGAAGTTGATCTTCATCAGATGGGGATTCCCGTCCGCGACGCCCGCGCACAGGAAGACGGCGTCGAGCGGGCCGCTGATCTCGGCCAGCGCCGCGTCGACGCTCGCGAGGTCGGCGAGGTTGCAGCGAACGCTCTGCTTCGCCGCGTAGGGGATCGGCGCGACGTCGAGCGCGATCACCTCGCCTCCGAGGCTCGTCACGGCGCGAGCCGTGGCGGCGCCCATGCCAGTGGCGGCGCCGACGACGAGCGTGCGCTTGCCGTCGTAGCGAAAGGCTTCGTTCCCCATCGTGATCTCCTCTGGCGCGCCGACCGCGCCTCAGCCTCTCCGTAACAAGACCGCCCCGCAGAACGGTCCGAACGAGTTGGTGAACACCGAGACGCGCGCGTCCTTCACCTGGCGCGCGCCGCACTCGCCGCGCAGCTGGCGCACCGCCTCGATGCAGAAGTTCGCGCCGTGGCGGCGACCGACGTTGCATGCGCCCCCGTCCGTGTTCACGGGGAGCTTGCCGCCGAGGCGCGTGTTGCCGGCCGCCACGAACGGGCCCGCACCGCCGGGCTCGCAGAAGCCGAGCGCTTCGAGCCACTGGAAGGTGATGACCGAGAACCCGTCGTATAGGTGCGCGGTCGACACGTCGCGCGGTGAAGAGTCCGTGCGCGACCAGAGCTGCCGCGCGCAGTGCTTCGGCGACGTCTCCGCCATGTCCTCGAGAATCTCGAAGTGGAGGTCGCGAGTCGCCGAGAGCGCGGAGGCTTCGACCACTACGAGGGGCTTACGCAGATCGCGCGCGCGCTCCTCGGTCGTGAAGATCACCGCAGAGCCCGAGTCGCACGGGTAGTCGCAGTCGAGAATGCGCACTGGCTTCGAGACGAAGCGCGACGCGAGGTACTGCTCCATCGTCAGCGGCTCGCGAAAGAACGCGTCCTCGTTCAGCGCCGCATGCTCGCGCTGCGTGATCACGTGACGGCCGAAATGCTCCTCCGTGGTGCCGTACTGGAGCATGTGCCGATTCGTCAGCAGGCCGGCCCACTGCGGCGGGTTGCCGGCGCCGAACGGCAACAGGAACTGCCGGTCGCCGGCCGCCTGCGTGAGCATCTGCGTCATCGGATGCGCTGCGCCGCCACCCGCTAG
>DASTOI010000437.1:0-5023 GCA_035762585.1 Myxococcota bacterium | reverse complement strand
CGCACGTGCTCCTGCACGCGCGGCAGAAACTCCGCCGTCACCCAGCCGCGCACCGTGTCGCGAACCAGCCGCTCCTCGTCCGAGAGCAGCTCATCGAGCCGTAAGAAGTCGACGCCCGTGAAGCCGGCCATGAGTGGTCTCCGATCTTGCGCGAAAACGGGCGCAGCGTAGCCAGGAATGCGAAGGGCCCGGGGCGCTGGCCGCCGGGCCCTTCAGTCGATCGGCCGCTTGCTAGGCGGCGCTTGCCGCGCGCTTCGTCTTGCGCGCCCGCGGCTTCAGCTCGCTCGCGAGGGCGTTGACCTTGCGCTCGAGCTTCTGGACGTCCGCGACGCTCGCGATGCCGGCGAAGCCGAGCATCCCGTTGAAGCGCTCCTGCGCCTGCTCGCGCAGCTCCTCGGCGCGCTTGGCGGCGGGACTCTCGAGCAGCTCTTCGCGCAGGCGAGCCGCGCGCGCTTCCGCCTTGTCGCGCAGCTCCTGAGCGCGCTTCGCGAGCGGGCTCTTCTCGATCTCGCTGCGCAGTCGCTTCACCTCGCGCTCGACGCGCGCTTCGATCTGCTTGCGGCGCTGGTCGGCGTCCTTCTGGAGGCGCTTCCAGTCGCGCTGCACGTTGCCAAGGGCGTCCTCGAAGCGGCTGCGCGCCTCTTCGATCACATTCGTTCGGGCGTGGGCCTTCGCCATGTCGGTTCTCCTGTTGAGTGGGCCGGCGTCTGTTCCGGCTCGAGTACTGGCATGGGATAACACGATGCGTCAATGCGTCAAGAAAATATTTTCCCCTGCAATATCAATACCTTGAGCGAGACGCACTGCGGCATGTGCCGACAAGTTCAACGCACCGCGGCAGACGCGCCCTACCAGCGAACGACGGCGCTCGCCCAGCTGAAGCCCGAGCCGAAGCCGGTCATCGAGACCAGCTTCCCGCGCGCGAGCGCTCCTTCTTGCTGGGCCTCGGCGAGCAAAATCGGGATCGACGCGGCCGAGCAGTTCCCGTAGCGCTGAATGTTGTTACGGAGCTTGCGCTCGGGCAGCGCGAGCGCGTTCGCGACGTACTCGTTGATGCGCAGGTTCGCCTGGTGGAACAGGAACAGGTCGACATCCTCGGCCTTCACGCCGGCGGTCGCGAGCGCCTCCCCTAACACCTCGGGCATGCGCGTCACCGCGTGCTTGAACACGAACTTGCCGTCCATCTTCGGGAAGTGCGCCTTGCGCGCGAGCACCTCGGGCGTGAGCCGCGTCGGCGTGTGGCCTGAGCCCGGCGCCTCGATCCAGAGCTTCTTCGCGTACTTCCCCTCGGCGTGGAGGCGTACCGCAAGAATGTCGGCCGGATCGTCGGGATCGCTGTTCGCCTCGACCACCACGGCGCCCGCGCCGTCGCCGAACAGCACCGCGACGTCGCGGCCCTCCGTCGAGATGTCGATGCCCGTCGAATGCACCTCGCAGCCGACGAGCAGCACGCGCCGGAATTGGCCCGACGCAACGAAGCTGCGCGCGACCGAGAGCCCGTAGAGGAAGCCGCTGCACTGCGCGCGCAGATCGAAGCACGGGATCGTGCCGCCGAGGCGCTCCTGCAGGAAGAACGAGGTGCCGGGGAAGTCGGCCTGCGAGGAGAGCGTCGCGAGCACGATGCAATCGATCTCGCCGGGCTCGAGTCCGGCGCGCGCGAGCGCGTCACGGCTGGCCGCCTCGGCGAGATCCGCGGGCAGCTGGCCCTCCGTGATCCAGCGCCGCTCGACGATGCCCGAGCGCTGGCGGATCCACTCGTCGGTGGTGTCCATCCACGCTTCGAGATCTTTGTTCGTGACGCGTCGCTCCGGCACGTACATGCCGGCGGCGCTGATGCGCGCGCGGATCATGAGAAGCTCCTTTCGCTCTCGCCGAACGCCTCGGAAGGCGCGGCCGGCGTGAGGTGGCACTCGAACAGCTCGGCCCCGGCGCGCTCGAGCAAGCGCTCGAAGCCGATCCGCTGCAGCGCCGAGACGGCCACCGCGCCGTACTCGGCCGCCAGCCGCCCGCCCTCTCCCGGCGGAAGCTGATCGAGCTTGTTGAACACGAGGATCTCCGGTCGGTCGCGCAGGCCCATCTCGGCGAGCACTGCTCGCACCGCGGCCATGCGCTGCTCGAGCCCCTCGCTCGACGCGTCGACGACGTGGAGGAAGACGTCCGCCTCACGCAGCTCTTCGAGCGTCGCTCGGAACGCGGCGACGAGCGTCGGGGGCAGGTCGCGGATGAAGCCCACCGTGTCGGTGACGATCACCTCGCGGTCGCGCGGGAAGCGCAGCCGGCGCGAGGCCGGGTCGAGCGTCGCGAACATCTTGTCGGCGACGAAGACCTCGGTGCGCGTGAGCGCCCGTAACAACGTGCTCTTGCCCGCGTTCGTGTAACCGACGATCGACAGCACCGGCGCGCCGCGCCGGCCGCGCCGCGCGCGCCGCTGCTCGCGCTGCTCGCCGAGCTGGCGCAGCTCGCGCTCGAGGCGCGTCACGCGATCGCGCACACGGCGGCGATCCATCTCGAGCTTCGTCTCGCCGGGGCCTCGGCCGCCGACGCCCGCTCCGAGCCGCGAGAGCGACGTGTCCTGCTGCGCGAGGCGCGGCAGCGTGTACTTCAGCTGCGCGAGCTCGACCTGCAGCTTTCCGTCTCGGCTGGTCGCGCGCTGCGCGAAGATGTCGAGGATCAGCTGCGTGCGATCGATCACGCGCAGGTCGAGCGCTTCGGTCAGGTTGCGCGCCTGCGTCCCTGACAAGTCATCGTCGAAGATCACGAGGTCGACATCGGATTGGAAGCAGCGGATCGCGAGATCCTGCAGCTTGCCCGAGCCGATCAGCGTGCGCGGATCGGGCTGCGTTCGATTCTGCACGAGCACGTCGACGACCTCGACGTTCGCCGAGCGCGAGAGCTCGCGGAGCTCGTCGGTCGACGCGTCGGTCTCCGCGCGGCTGCGGCCGGCCGTGACGACCACGAGCAGCGCGCGGTCCGAGCCCGCGACCGCGCGCGCGCCTTGCTTTCGCGAGAGCTCGTCCTCGAGCCCGCGGATCCAATCGAGAAAGGGCAGATCGAAGAGCGAGGCGGGCTTCGGCGGGAAGTACTGGATGCCCGCGCCGTCGCCGTTCGCGGGCCGCAGCGCCGCGACGTGCACCAGCCCAGGCAGCCCGTCGTCCTGCACCGCGATCGTCGCCATCGCGTCGAGACGCAGCTTCGCGAGGTCGGTCAGGTCGTCCTGCGAGAGCGCCTCCGCCCCCTCGAAGCGGGTATGGAGGCAGCGCAGGCCCCGCAGCCGCCCCGGGCCCGCACGCATGCGGCCCCAGTCCGGCATCGTGAGCCCGCGATGGCCCCCGCACATCACGTGCGTGACCGCGCCGCGCCGGTCGATCAGCACGCCCACCACACGCCGGATCTCGCGCGACAGCTCGGTCAGCTCGCGCGCGAGCTCGTGGGTGACGAGCCGGTCGGGAGGGATCGAGCGGCGTCCCAGGTGCTCGAGCCGTCGAACGTGGCTCGCCTTCAAACCGCTCGTATTGCCTTCGACTCGCACTTCGTCTGCGGCCCTCTCCCGTGGTCCGCGCGCAGCTTACTCCCAGGAACTGGGGATCGCGCCCGTGCGATCGGTCACGGCCCCTCGGGGTTGCGAGTTTTCCGCAACGGCTCGCCTCCCAGCGGGCACTACTTTGCAACTCTCGGAGGCCGATGAGGCGGATCTCTGCGGCGCGGAGAGCGGCAGGCGAAAGCGAGAAGGGCACGATGGGCCTCGCAGTTGTGGTGCTCGCAGCGGGCAAGGGCACGCGCATGAAGTCGCGGCGTACCAAGGTGCTGCACGAGATCTGCGGGAAGCCCATGCTCGCGTATCCGCTCGCGGTGGCGGCTGAGCTCGGCGCGGAGAAGCTCGTCGTCGTGATCGGGCGCGATGCGGATCAGGTCGAGGCCGCGTTTGCGGGCCGCGCCCAGTTCGTCGTGCAGGCGGAGCAGCGCGGCACCGGCCACGCCGTGGAGGTTGCGCTGCCGAAGCTCGGCGATTTCTCCGGCGACGTGCTCGTGCTCTACGGCGATACGCCGTTGCTGCGCAGCGAGACGCTCGCGCGCATGCAGGCGAAGCGGCGCGAGACGGACGCGCGGATCGTGATCCTGACGTCGCCCGAGCCGCTGCCCGGCCTCGTCGTGCGGGGCGCGGACGGGCGCGTCGAACGCATCGTCGAGCAGACCGATGCGACGCCCGCCGAGCTCGCGATTCGCGAAGGCAATACCGGCGTCTACCTCTGCGACGGCGCGCTGCTCGCGAGCGCGATCGCCGAGCTCGCGCCGAAGAACGCGCAGGGCGAGCTCTACCTGACCGACGTCGTGGCGATCGCGCGCAAGCGCGGGCTCGCGGTCGAAGCGATCCGTCTCGACGACGCGGACGAGGCGCTCGGCGTGAACACGCGCGCCGAGCTCGCGCGCGCGGCCGCCGTGCAGCGCCGCCGCAACCTCGCCGCGCACATGGCCAACGGCGTCACGTTCCTCGATCCCGAGAACGTCTACGTCGATACCGACGTCGAGATCGGGCGCGACACGCAGATCGATCCGGGCGTCGTGATCACCGGCCCGACGCGGATCGGCGAGGGCGTGCTCATCAAGGCGCACTGCGTGGTCGAGTCGTCCGTGCTCGGCGACGACGTCGTGATCGGGCCGAGCGCGCATCTGCGACCGGGCTCGGTGCTGAAGAGCGGCGTGCGCATCGGCAACTTCGTCGAGGTGAAGAACAGCGTGCTCGGCCGCGGCGTGAAGGCCGATCACCTCGCGTACATCGGCGATGCCGACGTCGGCGAGGACTCGAGCTTCGGCTGCGGCGCGATCACGGTGAACTACGACTGGGAGAAGAAGCACCGCACGACCGTCGGCGAGCGCGTGCGCATCGGCTGCAACGCGAACCTGATCGCGCCGGTGACGATCGAATCGAACGCCTTCGTCGCGGCCGGCTCGACGATCACCGAGCGCGTGCCGAAGGATTCCCTCGGCGTGGCGCGGGCGCGCCAGAAGAACGTGGACGGGTGGC
>DASTOI010000436.1:0-5660 GCA_035762585.1 Myxococcota bacterium | reverse complement strand
CCGGTGCGCGCCGCGGACCTGATCCTGTGCCTCGAGCGCGCGCTCGCGCGGCGCCGCCTGGTCGACGAGAACCAGCGGCTGCGCGGCGAGCTCGCGCTCTACGCGGCGGCGCGCACGCTCGCGTCGACGCTCGAGCCCGACGAGGTGTTCGCGCTCGCGCTCGAGATCGCCGGCCGCGCGCTCGGCAAGAAGCGCGGCTTCGCGATCTTCCAGCGCCCCGACCTCTCGGACTCGATCGGCATGCACTGCGACGGCCTGGTCGAGAGCGAGATCGCGAGGCTGCGCGCACTGATCGCGCACGGCAAGCGCGTCGATTGGAGCGCGTATCCTGCGATCGCACGGGTCGAGCGCGGCCCGCTCGCCGAGCTGTTACGGGCGGCCGAGCTGCCCGAAGCCGGCGCGCTGGTCGTGCCGCTGCGCGGCGAGGAGAGCGACGCGGGCCTGCTCTGCCTGATCGAGCCGCCCGACCGCCCCGACGCGCTGCCGCAGCTCGCGATCGTCGCCGCGCATGCGGGCGTCGCGCTGCGAAACGCCGAGCGCTACCGCCGCGCGCGCGACCGCGCATTCGTCGACGACGCCACCGACGTCTACAACGCGCGCTACCTGCTCGAGGCGCTCGACCGCGAGGTGCGCCGCTCCGAGCGTTACGGCACCGAGCTCTCGATCCTGTTCATCGATCTCGACCGCTTCAAGCTCGTGAACGACAACCACGGCCACCTAGTCGGCACGGGGGTGTTACGGCAGCTCTCGCGCCTGCTGACGCAGTCCGTGCGCCAAGTCGACACCGTCGCGCGCTACGGCGGCGACGAGTTCACGATCCTGCTCGCCGACACCGGCGAGCGCGGCGCCCGCGTGATCGCCGAACGCATCCGCAAGTGGGTCGCCGACTACGCCTTCGAAGCCGACGCCGGCCGCACGCTCAAGCTCACCTGCAGCGTCGGCCTCGCCACCTACCCCGCCCACGGCCGCACCCGCGAAGCCCTGCTCGACGCCGCCGACAAAGCCATGTACCGCGCCAAATCCCAAGGCCGAAACCGCGTCTGCTCGGTCAGCGAGCTGACCTGAGCCGCTGCAAGCACGTCCCCGATGCAAGTAAGGCCCCGATGAAAGTACGTCCCCGATGCAAAGTGACGGCGAGCGGCCCTCAATGGGCCGCGAGGCGTCACCTCTCCCCTAGAGAACTCGACCGGCGAACCGGGATCCACGATGTCGGCAAACCTCGATCCGCGAGCGAACGCGCGCGCGGGGAGGCGGGGTCGTGCAGCGAAGCCCCAGGCGTGAGCGCGCGCACGATCGAAGCGCAGCGCGAACGACTTCGGAGGGGCGCGCGGCTCGATTCATCGCGCTCACGCGGGTGAGCGGAACGAGCCCCGCCGGACCGCGCGCGCGGTAGCGAGCGCGCGAACCTCGATGCAGCGCGCAAACCTCAATGCAACGCGCGCAAACCTCGATGCAACGCGCGCGAACCCCGCTGCGACGACGAATCGAGCACCCAACTACTGCGCGACATGCGCTCCCGTCGCTGCATCGACCTCCGACGTCCGCCCCTCGAACCGCGACGCCATGCCGCGAACCACGACGAAGAACACCGGCGTCAGCAGCAGCCCGAACACCGTGATCCCGAGCATCCCTGCGAACACCGCGGTGCCGAGCGCTTGCCGCATCTCCGCACCCGCACCCGACGCGATCATCAGCGGCACGACGCCGAGAATGAACGCGAGCGACGTCATCAGGATCGGCCGGAGCCGCAGCGCCGCCGCCTGCGCTGCCGCGCTGAGCCGGTCGAGTCCGCGGCGCTCTTCGGAGCGCGCGAACTCCACGATCAGAATCGCGTTCTTCGCCGCCAGCGCGACGAGCACGACGAAGCCGATCTGCGTCAGCACGTTGTTGTCGAGCCCGCGCAGCCAAATACCGAGCATCGCCGAGAACAGACACAGCGGGACGATCAGGATCACCGCGAGCGGAAGCGACCAGCTCTCGTACTGCGCCGCGAGCGCGAGGAACACGAACAGCACGCAGAGCGCGAACACGAACGGCGCGCTGCCGCCGGCCTCGATTTCCTGATGAGCGAGATCGGTCCACTCGAAGCCGTAGCCGCGCGGCAGCACGCGCTCGGCGAGGCGCTCGAACGCGGCGATCGCGGCGCCCGAGCTCTCGCCCGGCGCCGCGGAGCCGTTCACCTCGGCCGCGGGATATTGGTTGTAACGGACCACGCGATCCGCCCCGGTCGTCCACTCGACATCGACGAGCGAGCCGAGCGGCACCATCTCGCCGCTCGCGCTGCGCGTGCGCAGGAGCGCGATGTCGGTGGGGTCGGCGCGGAAGCGCGCGTCGGCCTGCGCGCGCACCTGATAGGTGCGCCCGAGATAGTTGAAGTCGTTGACGTAGGCCGAGCCCAGGTAGACCTGCAGCGCCTCGAACACGCTCGCGAGCGGGACGTCCATGATCTCGACGCGCGTGCGGTCGACGTCGGCGTGCAACTTGGGCGCGCTGGCGCGGAATGTCGAGAAGACGCCGCGCAGCGCGGGGTCCTGGCTCGCGCCGGCGACGATCGCGTCGGTCGCGCGCTGCAGATCCTCGAGCGAGCCGCCGGCGCGGTCCTGCACGTAGAGCTTGAAGCCGCCTGCAGTGCCGAGGCCCTGCACCGCCGGCGCGCCGAATACGGCGACCGAGCCGCCCTCGATCGTCGCAACGCGGCGGCGCAGATCATCGAGGATTCGCGGTGCGCGCAGGCCCGCCGCGTCGCGCTCTTCGAACGGTGCGAACGTCGCGAAGATCGCGGCCGCGTTCGACGCGTTCGTGCGCGTCGCGCCGGAGAAGCCGACGAACGCGACCGCGTGCGCGATGCCCGGCGTCTCGCGCGCCATGCGCGCCGCCTCGCGCGTCACCTGCTCGGTGCGCTCGAGCGACGCGCCGTCGGGCAGCTGGATGCTCATGATCAGGTAGCCCTTGTCCTGCTCCGGAATGAAGCCGCTCGGAACACGCTGGAAGAGCGCAGCCGTCAGCACGAGCAGCAGCGCGAAGGCCGCGAGCACGGGCGCGGGGCGCCGCACGAGCCGCCGCACGAGCGCCGCATAGCGCTCGCGCAGCCGCTCGAAGCCGCGCTCGAATGCGCGGAACGCTCGGCCGAACAGCGCGCTCCAGAGGCGATCGATGCGGTCGGGCGGCGCTCCGTGCGGCCGCAGCAGCGTCGCGGACAGCGCCGGCGTGAGCGTCAGCGACACGAAGAGCGAGAGGAACGTCGAGACCGCGATCGTCACCGCGAACTGGCGGTAGAACTGGCCGGTGATGCCGGCGAGGAACGCCGTCGGCACGAACACCGCGCCCATCACGACGGTGGACGCGATCACCGCCGAGCCGACCTCGCGCATCGCGCGCCGCGCCGCCTCGCGCGGCGCGAGCCCGTCGCGGAGGCCGCGCTCGATGTTCTCGACGACGATGATCGCGTCGTCGACGACGATGCCGATCGCGAGCACGAGCCCGAACAGCGACAGCATGTTCAGCGAGAAGCCGAGCGCGGCGAGCACCGCGAACGTGCCGACCAGCGAGACGGGAATCGCGAGCAGCGGAATCAGCGAGACGCGCCAGCTCTGCAAGAACAGCAGCACGACGGCGACGACGAGCGCGATCGCCTCGATCAGCGTGCGTTGCACGTCCGCGATCGACTCCTGCACGAACACGGTCGGGTCGTACGCGATCCGGTAGTCGACGCCTTCCGGGAAGTCGCGCGACAGCTCCGCCATCGCGTCGCGCACGCGCTGCGCGGTCGCGAGCGCGTTCGAGCCGGGCCGCTGCGCGATCCCCATCCCGACCGCGCGCTCGCCGTCGAGCCAGCCGTTCACCGCGTAGTCGCGCGCGCCGAGCTCGACGCGCGCGACGTCGCCGACGCGCGTGATGCGCCCGTCGTCGCCGGTGTGGATCACGATCGCCTCGAACTGCGCCGGATCGCTGAGGCGGCCGAGCGCGTCGACCGGCAGCTCGAACGCGGTGCCCGCCGGCGCGGGCGCCTTGCCGACCGATCCGGCGGCGACCTGCACGTTCTGCTCGCGCAGCGCGGCGAGCACGTCGCCGGCCGTGAGACCGCGCGCGGCGATCTGCTCGGGGTCGAGCCAGATCCGCATGCTGTACTCGCCGGCGCCGAGCACGTTCACGTCGCCGACGCCGTCGAGACGCGCGAGCACGTCGCGCACGCGCAGGAACGCATAATTGCTGAGGTAGAGCTGATCGCGCCGGTCGCCGGGCGAGATCATGTGAACGACCATCAACAAGTCCGGCGAGCTCTTGCGGGTGGTGATCCCGATGCGGCGCACTTCCTCGGGCAGCCGCGGCTCGGCGACCGCGACGCGGTTCTGCACGAGCACCTGCGCGGTATCGAGATCGGTGCCGAGCTCGAACGTGACGGTCAGCAGCAGCGAGCCGTCGTTCGTCGCCTGCGAGCTCGTGTAGAGCATGTGCTCGACGCCGTTGATCTCCTGCTCGAGCGGCGTCGCGACCGTGCTCGCGAGCACCTCGGCGTTCGCGCCGGGATACGTCGCGCGCACGACGACGCTGGGCGGAACCACGTCCGGATACTGAGCGACGGGCAACGTCGGGTATGCGATCGCTCCGACGATCACGATCACGATCGACAGCACCGCCGCGAAGATCGGCCGATCGATGAAGAAGCGCGACACGTCAGCGGCCCCGCAGCGGCGGCTGCGCAGCATCCACGGCGAGGCTCGCCGCGGGCAGCTTCGCCGGCAGTAGATCCGGCGCGTCACCGCGTTCGACCGCGGCGATCTCGACCGGGTGCAGCGTCACCGGCTCGCCGGCGCGCGCGAGCTGGAGCCCGCGCACGATCACGAGATCGTCGGGCGCGATCCCCTTGCGGATCACGCGCAGCCCGGCCGTCTCCGGCCCCGTCTCGACGACGCGGTGCTGCGCGCGGCGCTCCGCATCGACGACGAGCACGAAGCGCTCCGACTGATCGGTGCCGATCGCCTCGTCCGGAAGCAAGAGCGCCTGATAACGCCCGCTGCCCGGCAGGCGCACGCGCGCGAACATGCCCGGCACGAGCGTCGCGTTCGGGTTCGCGAACACCGCGCGCGCGCGCATCGTTCCACTGCGCGGGTCGAGCGCGTTGTCGACGAAGTCCATCTCGCCGCGGTGCGGGAAGCCGTCTTCGTCCGCGAGGCCGAGCAGCACCGGGTTCGCCGCCTCGCGCGAGCTCGGCCGCTCGCCGCTCTGCGCGAGCCGCTCGTAACGCAGCACCGCGCGCTCGTCGGCGTCGAAGTAGACGTGGATCGGGTCGATCGAGACGATCGTCGTCAGCAGCGTGGAATCCGGGCTGCCGCCGCTGATCAGGTTGCCGAGCGTGACGAGATCGCGGCCGATGCGGCCGCGGATCGGCGCGCGCACTTCGGTGAACTCGAGCTCGAGGCGGGCCTCGCGCAGCGTCGCCTGCGCCGCTTCGCGCGCGGCGGAGGAATCGCGCAGCGCGGCCTGACGCGTGTCGTAGTCCTCCTGCGAGAGGACGCCGCTGTCGAGCAGCAGCTGCGCGCGCTTCGCCTCGCGCTCGGCGAGGCCCTGCCGCGCGCCGGCGCCGCGCAGCTCCGCCTCGGCGCGCTCGACGGCCGCCCGATACGGGCGCGGATCGATCACGAACAGCAGGTCGCCCTGCT
>DASTOI010000435.1:0-11963 GCA_035762585.1 Myxococcota bacterium | reverse complement strand
CTGCGATCGCGCGGGCGACGTCGCGCGCATCCACGAGCGGCATGCCGCTGGGGCTCTGCGCGATCACGCCTCGCTCGAGGTAGGTGATCAGGAAGCGCACGCCAGCCTCCACCGTCGGGTCGAACGGTCCGACGAGCTGTCCCGGATAGAAGATCACGACGGGGAAGCCCTTTGCTTGGAGCGCGCGCGCCACGCGCTCTGCCGCAGCCTTCGAAGCGGCGTACGAATCGCGCGGATGTCCCACCTCGTCCTCGCTCGTGATCCGCGCGCCCGCGGGCGGAAACAGCGCCGCGACGCTCGAGATGTGCACGACGGGGTCGAGGCCCGCATCGCAAGCGCTTTCGAGCACATGCTCCGCGCCACGCACGTTGGTGCGCATCACGCGCTCGCGGTCGCGCGGACCGAGGCTCGGCAGCGCAGCGGCGTGCACGACGGCGTCGCAGCCAGCGAGCGCGGCGCGCACGCCGAGCCGGTCCGTCACGTCGCCGCGCACGAGCTCGGCGCTGGTCACGCCCAGGCGCGCGAGCACACGCTCGGCCTTCTCGAGATCGCGCACGAGCGCGCGGACGGAGTGTCCCGCGTCGCAGAGGGCGCGCGTCGTATGCGCCCCTAATAATCCACTCGCGCCGGTCAGGAGAACCCGCATATGCGCCGCGCCGTGCTCCTTCGGCGCGCCCGCGGCCAGCGGGGCGCCCTCTACCGCAGCATCGCGCTCGAGTAGTCGAGAATCCTGCGCGCGACGATCAGCAGGTTGATCTGCTGCGTGCCTTCGTAGATGTCGTTGATTTTGGCGTCGCGCATCCACTTCTCGACGAGCAGCTTCTTCGAGTAGCCGAGCGGCCCGAGCAGCTCGACGGCCTTCTGCGTGATCTTCGTGACGGCGGCGCCGGCCTTCGCCTTCGCCATCGAGGCTTCCAAGTTGTTGGGGAGGCGGCGGTTCATCATCGCCGCAGCGCGCCAGGTGAGCAGGCGCGCGGCTTGGAGCTCGGCCTCCATCTCGGCGAGGTCGCGTTCGATCGCGGTGAGCTCGGTCGGCGGCGCGTCGTAGCGCGGCGCGACGCCGCTCTTCGCGAGCTCTTCCTTCACACAGTCGAGCGCGGCGCGGCCGACGCCGACCGCCATCGCGGCGACGAGCGGGCGGCTTGCGTCGAAGGTCGCCATCGCGCCCTTGAAGCCCTTGTCGCCGGTCTGCTTCGCGTCGGCGTCGTCGCGCTTGACCTTCTCTGCGCCTAACAGATTCGCGCGCGGCACGCGGCAATTCTCGAAGCGGAGCGTCGCGGTGTCGCTCGCGCGGATGCCGAGCTTGCGCTCGAGGCCGACGATCGACATGCCGGGCGTGCCCGACGGCACCACGAAGGCCTTGATCCCGCCGCGGCCCGCGCTCTTGTCGACGGTCGCCCAGACCACGACGAAGCCGGCGGGCGAGGTCGCGGCGCCTTCGCCGCCCGTGCAAAAGATCTTCGTGCCGTTCAGCACGTAGTCGTCGCCGTCGAGCGTCGCGGTGGTCTCGATCGCGGCGCTGTCGGAGCCGGCGCCGGGCTCGGTGATCGCCATCGCGCCCCACGCGGGCTCGGCGCTGCGGTCGCCGAACACCGCGAGATACTTCTGCTTCTGCTCCGGCGTGCCGGCGGCGGCGACCGCGGAGCCGCCGAGGCCGGCGAACGGAGTTCTCAGGTAGAGGCCGGCGTCGCCCCAGCACAGCTCCTCGGCCTGGATGCACACCTGCACGAAGCCGTCGCTCGCGCCTTCGCCGCCGGGCTGCGCGAAGCGCCCGATGCGCCAGTACCAGTCGACCCACTCCGAGGGCAGCGCGTGCTCCTCCTCGTCGTACTTGCGCGCGAGCGGGCGCATGTGGTCCGCCGCCATCGCGTGGAAGTGGTCGCGCGCCGCGGCGGAGCGCGGAGAGATGTCGAAGGAAATGGGCATGTGCGCCTCGGGGCCTAACTAGAGGTAGGCGATGCACTCGAACGCGGAGAGGCCGCGGGCGTTGCGGAGGTGGAGCTCGGGCAGGTAGTCGCGGATGTAGCCGTGGCCGCCGAGCACTTGGACGGCGGCGTCGGCGGCGTCGAGCGCGATGCGCTTCACCTGATTCCACGCGAGCGTGGCTTCGCGCAGCGCGTCGCCGCCCTGGTCGAGCGTCCACGCGGCTTCCCAGGTGAGCAGGCGCGCGCCGTCGATCTCGATCGCCATGTTCGCGAGCAGGAACGCGATCGCCTGCTTCTGCGCGATCTTCGAGCCGAACGCCTCGCGCTCCTTCGCGTAGTCGCGCGCGACTTCGAACGCTGCGCGCGCGACGCCGACGCCGCACGCTGCGAGCGCGGTCCGCCCGCGCGCGACGAGGCGGCGCACGTCGAACGCGGCGAGTCTCGCGTCCGCGGGCACGCGCACGCCGCGCAGCGTGAGATCGACGAGCGGCAGCGCAGAGACGCCCATCACCGCGTCGGGCGCCGCGATCAGGCCGGCGGCATTGCGCGGCACGACGAACAGCTGCGCGGCGCCGGCCTCGCTCGCGGTGACGAGCACGTGCTCGCCGCCGGGCAGCCACGGCACGAGGCACTTCGCGCCGTCGAGGCAATAATCACTGCCGTCTCGGCGCGCGGTCGTCGCGGGGCGGAACGCGTCGCTGCCGATGCGCGGCTCGGCGACCGCGAGCGCGCCCGGCGCGAAGCGCTCGCCGAGGAAGCGCGGCAGCAGCGCTCGCTGCTGCGCCTCGCTGCCGAAGTCCGCGAGCGGCAGCGCGCCGAGCGCCGGCGAGAGCACGGCGAGCGCGAGCGCGAGATCGCCCCACGCGAGCTCCTCCGCGACGAGCGCCGCCGTGATCGCGCTGCGCTCGCCGCCGCCCCCGAACGCCGCCGGCAGCGCGCTCGCGACGAGGCCGAGCTCGTGCGCGCGCGCGAGCGCGTCATCCGGCAGCGCGCGCGCCTCCTCGCACTTGCGCGCGAGCGGGCGCAGCTCCTTCTCGGCGAACTGGCGCACCGTGTCGACGACGAGCGCCTGCTCCTCGGACGGCGTGAAATCGATCATCGCGGGCCTTCTTCGGGAGGGTCGAGTCTCGCACGCGCGACGGCGTGGAATCCGTCGAAAACGCTGGCGGTTTCGCATTGAAGTGAGAAATGGAAGGCGCTAAGAAGCGCGCGCCTTCGACCGGGCTGCGCGCTGTTCTCGCGGCTTTGGTGGTTGTGCGCAATCGAACTCCCGCACGCAGGGGGCGCCTCGTACATCGCATGGGAAGCCATCGCCCCGCCCGACGTCTGGTCCTGCTCTCGGTTCTCTCCCTCGGCGCCGGCGCAGCCCTCCTCCTCGCGCCCGGCATCACGCCTCCCGCCTCCGCGAAGGAGCCGCTGCGCGCAGACAGCGTCTGCCGCGCGCACGAGCTGAAGGCGGCGAAGCTCGCGAACCCCGATCTCGAGATCGAGATCCCCGAAGAGTTCAACAAGGACTATCCGACGCCGACGGCCTGCGCTTCGCACGCCGCCGCGCTGGTTCAGGACGAGGAGACCGGTCCCGTCCAGCCGATTCCGTTCAGCCACAAGCATCACGCCGGCGAATGGAAGATCGACTGCCAGTACTGCCACAGCGGCACCGATCGCTCGCGCGCCGCCGGCGTGCCGTCGCTCGAGCTGTGCATGGGCTGCCACGAACAGTTCCCGGCCGAGTACGACGAGCTCGCCGGGATCCAGGAGCTGAAGCGCGCCTGGAACGCGGGCGAGTCGATCCAGTGGGTGCAGATCCACCGGCTGCCCGAGCACGTGAAGTTCCAGCACCAGGCGCATCTGCGGCGCACGGATCTCGGCATCCAGTGCCAGACCTGCCACGGCCCGGTCGAGACCATGGACAAGGTGATGCTGACGCCGGACACGAAGTGGTGGCCCTGGGGCCTACCCACGAAGAAGCTCGAGATGGGCTGGTGCGTCATGTGCCACCGCGACAACGGCGCGTCGCAGGACTGCTTGACCTGCCATTACTAAGAATGGGCCGAGCCGAGCAAGCGAAGCGCGCAGCGAGCCGAAGGCGAGCGAAGTCAACCCGGTAGGAAGAGTGATGCCCGAGATCGCACGTCGAGATTTCTTGAAGCTGGTCGGCGTCGGCGCGAGCGGCGCCGCGGCGGCCGGCTGCGCGGAGAAGGTCGAGCAGCTGATCCCGTACGTGGTGCAGCCCGAGGAGATCACGCCCGGCCGCCCCGTCTTCTATGCGTCGACGTGCACCGAGTGCTCGGTGGGCTGCGGAATCCTCGTCAAGACACGCGAAGGGCGCCCGATCAAGCTCGAGGGAAATCCCGAGCACCCGATCAACAAGGGCCGGCTGTGCAGCAAGGCGCAGGCGAGCGTCGGGCGCACGTACTCGCCGGATCGCTTCCACGGGCCGATGAAGCGCGACGAGGGCGGCGCGCTGCAGCCGATCTCGTGGGACGAGGCGATCGCGCTGGTCGCGGACGCGGTGAAGAAGAATCCGGCGGGCACCGCGGTGCTGGGCGGCGATCCCGGCGATACCGCCGGCACGGTGATCGATCAGGTCGTCGCGGCGCTCGGCGCGAAGCGCGTGACGACGATTCCGTTCAGCGGCGAGGCGCTGCGCGAGGCGACGAAGCTCGTGTTCGGCGTCGCGAGCGAGCCGATCTTCGATCTCTCGGGCGCCGACTTGATCCTCGATTTCGGCGCCGAGGCGTTCGAGAGCGGCCCCTCGCCGGTCGAGCACCAGCGCCAGTGGGCCGAAGCGCGCGACATCGACGCGGAAGCGCACGCGCACGACGGCGGCGCGAAGCTCGTCTACATCGGCTCGCGCCTCTCGCTGACGGCGTCGTCGTCCGATCAGTGGCTCGCGGCGCGGCCCGGCTCCGAGGGCGTGCTCGCGCTCGCGCTCGCGCGCGCGGCAATCGAAGGTGGCCTCGCGGGCGACGCGAACGCGGCGCTGCTCGCCGGCCCGCTCGCGCGCTACGGCGCCGAGAGCGCGGCGTCGCAGACCGACGTTCCGGCCGAGACGATCGTGAAGCTCGGCCGCGCGCTCGCGAAGGCGAAGAGCGCCGTCGCGCTGCCGCCCGGCGTCGCGGTGACGAGCCGCAAGGCGGTCGGCGCGAACGCGGCCGTTCTCGTGCTGAACCAGGTGCTCGGCGCGGTCGGCCGTACCGTCACGATCCCCGCGGAGATCGCGAACGCGCGCTCGCGCGCGAAGTTCGCGGACGTGCTCGCGCTCGCGGAGCAAATGAAGGCCGGCGCGATCTCGGTGCTGCTCGTGCATCACGGCAATCCGGCCTACGCGCTGCCGAAGTCGACCGGCTTCGCCGACGCGCTCTCGAAGGTCGGCCTCGTCGTCTCGTTTGCGACCGCGGCCGACGAGACGAGCGCACGCGCGCACCTCGTGCTGCCGGATCACGCGCCGCTCGAATCGTGGGGCGACGTGCGCTCGCGCAGCGGCGTGCGCGGCGTGATCCAGCCGAGCTTCCGCCCGCTCTACGACACGCGTTCGGTGCCCGACACGCTGCTCGCGATCGCGCGCGCGGTGAACGCGGGCGCGGCGCTGCCGGCGGGCGACTTCCGCACGATCGTCGCGGCCGCGTGGGCGGACACCGACGCGCGCGCGGCGCAGCAGCGCGGCGGCGTGTTCGAGACGCCGGCGCCCGCGGCGAACGCCGCGTTCGACGCGAGCAAGCTCGACGTCGCGGCGCCCGAGCTCACCGGCGCGGGCGAGCTCACGCTGCTCGCGTTCCCGCACATCGCGCTCTCCGACGGCCGCGGCGCCGCGCTCGCGCTGCTGCAGGAGATCCCCGACACCATCACGCACGTGCTCTGGGAGAGCTGGGCGGAGATCAGCGTCGCGACGGCCAAGAAGCTCGGCGTCGAGAACGGCGACATCCTGAAGGTGACGACCGGGGCGGGCGAGGCCGAGGTCGCGGCGTTCGTGCGCGGCGGCATCCGCGACGACGTGATCGCGATCCCGACCGGCCAGGGTCACACGGTCGGGCGCTACGCGTCGAAGGAAGACAACGGGATGCCGGGCGTCGCGCGCGGCGTGAACGTCGCGGACCTGCTCTCGGCCGCGACCGACGAGGCGGGCGGGCAGGCGTGGCTCGCGGAGCGCGCGGCGGTCTCGAACACCGGCAAGCACCGCCGGCTCCCGATGCTGCAGTTCTCCGATAACAAGCGCGGCCGCCAGCTCGGCGAGGTGATGACGCTCGCGGCGCTGAACGGACACGACGAGCACGGCGAGCACGCCGAGTCGCACGAGATCATCAAGGAATACGATCCCGCCGCGGACGCCGCGGACAAGCAGTACGCGGCGACCTTCCAGGCGCGCGGCGAGAAGAGCATCAAGGAATCGCCGTATCGCTGGGGGATGACGGTCGATCTCGACAAGTGCACCGGCTGCACGGCCTGCATCACCGCTTGTTACGTCGAGAACAACGTCGCGGTGGTCGGCGAAGAGGAGGTGCGCAACGTCCGCCCGATGACGTGGCTGCGCATCGATCGCTGGATCGGCGACGGCCAGACCGACTTCGGCAACGAGATGGGGCGCATCCAGACGGCGCCGAGCCGCGAGCAGCTCGGCGAGGTCGACGTGCGCAACGCGCCGATCATGTGCCAGCAGTGCGGCGCCGCGCCGTGCGAGCCGGTGTGTCCCGTGATCGCGACCTACCACAACGAGGAAGGTCTGAACGGGATGATCTACAACCGCTGCATCGGCACGCGGTACTGCGCGAACAACTGCCCGTACAAGGTCCGCCGCTTCAACTACTTCGACAATCAGATCACGAAGTGGCCGTCGCCGATGGAGCTCGGGCTGAACCCCGACGTGACGGTGCGCGGGCAGGGCGTGATGGAGAAGTGCACCTTCTGCGTGCAGCGCATCCAGTACGCGCGCCAGGAAGCGAAGAACGAGCGCGGCCACGAGGCAGTGATCGCGGACGGCGTCGTGCAGACCGCCTGCCAGCAGACCTGTCCTTCGAACGCGATCACGTTCGGCAACCTGCGCGACGACGCGAGCGCCGTCTCGAAGAAGGCCGACGGCAAGCGCGGCTACCACGCGCTCCACGTTCTCAACACTCGCCCCGCCGTGACCTACCTCTCGAAGGTCGTGCGCGGGCCTGCGGTCTGAGGGGCCAAGGATGACGCCGCCGCCTGCCATCTCCGTCGCCGAGGCGATGCGCCCGGTGCATAAGCCGAGCGACTCGAAGATCAACCGCGACTTGTTGGGCGTGATGGAGGGCGTGTCGCTCGGCTGGGCGGCGCTGCTACTCGCCGCGCTCACGCTCGTCGGCGCCGCGGGCGCCACCTGGGTCTATCAAGTCTATCTCGGCCTCGGCATCGCCGGTTACACGCACCCGATGTTCTGGGGCGTTTACATCGTCACGTTCGTGTTCTGGGTCGGCATCGCGCACGCCGGCACGCTGATCAGCGCGATCCTCTACTTGTTCCGCGCGAAGTGGCGCAACTCGATCAACCGCGGCGCCGAGGCGATGACGGTGTTCGCGGTGCTCACGGCCGCGCAGTTCCTCGGCATCCACGTCGGCCGCATGTGGAAGTCGTACTTCATTCTGCCGTACCCGAATCAGCGCGGGCTGTGGGTGAACTTCCGCTCGCCGCTCGAGTGGGACACGTTCGCGATCTCGACCTACGCGACGATCTCGATCGTCTTCTTCTTCATCGGCCTGATTCCCGACCTCGCGATCGCGCGCGACCGCGCGACCGGCCTGCGCAAGCTGATCTACACCGCGCTCGCGCTCGGCTGGCAGGGCACCTCGCGCCAATGGAAGGCGCACACGCGCTCGGTGCTGCACCTCTCCGGTCTCGCGACGCCGCTCGTGCTCTCCGTGCACAGCGTCGTGTCCTGGGACTTCGCGATGTCGATCGTGCCGGGCTGGCACGCGACGATCTTCGCGCCCTACTTCGTCGCCGGCGCGATCTTCTCCGGCTTCGCGATGGTGCTGACGGTGATGATCCCGTTCCGCCGCATCTACGGCCTCGAGGAGTACATCACCGACTACCACTTCGAGAACATGACGCGCTTCTTGTTATTGACGTCGTGGATCGTCGGCTACGCGTACGGGATCGAGTACTTCGTCGCGTGGTACAGCGGCGTCGAGGCCGAGCAGACCGCGTTCTGGCTGCGCCTCACCGGCCCCTACTGGTTCTCGACCTGGACGATGATCGTCTGCAACGTCGTCTTCCCGCAGGTCTTCTGGTTCAAGCAGGCGCGCACGCACCTGCCGACGATCTTCATCGTCTCGACCTTCATCAACATCGGGATGTGGTTCGAGCGCTACGTCATCATCATCACGTCGCTCTCGCGCGAGTACGACCCGGCGGTCTGGAACATCTACACGCCGGCCTGGCCCGAGCTGATCATCTTCGCCGGCAGCTTCGCGTTCTTCGCGCAGTTCATCCTGCTCTTCATCAAGGGCGCGCCGTTCATCGCGATCGCCGAGGTGAAAGAGCTCGCGATTCACGAGAAGACGCACGCGAAGGCGGGAGCTCACTGAGATGACGGAGATCGTCGGCATCTACGACGCGCCGGGCGACGTCGCCGCGGCCGCGAAGCGGCTGAAGGCGCGCGGCTTCACCGATCTCGAGATCTACGCGCCGGCGGCATTCCCCGAGCTCGACGACGCGCTCGACCCGCGGCCCAGCGCAGTGCGCTGGTTCACGCTGATCGGGGGCTTGTTAGGGGTCGTCTCGGGCTACGCGCTCGCGATCTGGACCTCGTACGACTGGCCGGTGATGATCGGCGGCAAGCCGTTCGCGGCGATCCCGACCTACACGATCATCGGCTTCGAGCTGACGATTCTGTTCGGCGGCCTCGCGACGCTGATCGGCCTGCTCGTCGTCGGCCGGCTCCCGTACGGGACGTTCGGCAAACACGACGCCGCCTACAGCGCGCGCTTCTCCGCCGAAGAGTTCGGCCTCGCGGTGAGCTGCAAGGATCGCGACGTCGCCGAGGTCGACGCGCTGCTTCGCGCTCACCACGCG
The DNA here is from genome assembly GCA_035762585.1 of Myxococcota bacterium. Lineage (GTDB taxonomy): Bacteria > Myxococcota_A > UBA9160 > UBA9160 > UBA6930 > VGRF01. Next base: position 3,003 of record DASTOI010000435.1, on the reverse strand, counting down.
AAGGAGGTGAACCTTGTCGCCGCGTAGACACCTGCGCGCGGACCTCGGCTTCGCGCTCTCGCTCGTGCTCGTGGTCGGCGGCAACGTCGGCTGCTGGGAGCAATGGAGCGAGACATGGTTCCCGCAGATGAAGTGGCAGAAGGCGATCCAGCCGTTCGAGCGCGTGCAGCACGAGGGCGCGGATGGCCAGCCGCAAATCAATCCGTTCATGCCGCCGGACGGCGCGGTGCAGCAGGGTGCGGAGCCGCCGGGCGTGCCGCGGCTCAAGCCGGAAGACATGAACGAGCAGACGATGGCGGCCTACGACGCCGCGGTCGCCGCGTTCGTGAATCCGACGCGGCCCGATCCGGCGCAGCCCGCGCCGTTCCAGTCGCTCGCGCGCGGGAAGCAGGTCTACCAGATCTACTGCACCACCTGTCACGGAGCGGCGGGCATGGGCGACGGCCCGGTCAGCATGGGCAACCTGCAGAAGCCCGGGCCGTTCGCGGGCGTCTTCCCGCTTGTTACGGCGATCAGCCGCAGCGATGGGTACATCTACAACCTGATCCGCGTCGGCGGCGATCGCATGCCCGACTACAAGCGCATCCCAGCCGAGGATCGCTGGCACGTCGTGAACTACGTGCGGCACTTGCAGAACGGAGGCCAGCCGTGAGCGCGGCAGCGGGTTACGTCGACGAGATTCGCCCGAGCGCGCTCTCGAAGCTCGCGCTGCCGGCGGCGGCGCTCGCGGTGCTCGGGCTCGGCTTCGGCTTCGCGACCGGCGACGCCGACACCGTCTGGCGCGCATTCCACGTGAACTACCTCTACTTCGGCGCGCTCGCGCAGGGCGGCGTCGTGCTCTCGTGCATCTTCACGATCGTCGGCGCGAAGTGGCCCGGCCCGCTGCGCCGGCTCGCCGAGAGCCTCGGAGCGTGGACGGTCGTCACGCCCTTTCTCTTCCTGATCGACTGGCTCGTCGGCCGCGCGCACATCTATCCGTGGCTGCCGGTGTTCGAGCACAAGGCGAAGTGGCTGAACGAGCCGCGCCTGTTCTGGTGGGACCTGACGATCTTCGTCGTGCTCGCGTTCCTCTCGCAGGTGTTCCTCGCGGCCTCGCGCAAGCTCGCGACCCCTGGCGCGAGCGCCGAAGAGAAGGATGCCGCGCGCGTTCGCATGAAGAACCTCGCGCCGCTGATCTGCCTCGCGTTCGCGTTCGGCTGGTCGTTCGTCTGCTTCGATCAGGTGATGTCCCTGACGCCGACCTGGTTCTCGAACCTGTTCGGCGCGTTCTTCGCGTGGGGCGGCCTGCTCTCCGCAGTGACCGCGACGACCGTGCTCGCCGTCTTCCACCGCAATCACCCGGGCCTCGAGGGCGAGATCACGCGCGAGCGGCTGCACGACCTCGGCAAGCTGATCTTCGCGTTCTCGATCTTCTGGATGTACCTGTTCTTCTCGCAGTACCTGGTGATCTGGTACGGCAACTTGCCCGAGGAGACGCAGTTCTTCCAAACGCGCCTCGGCTCCGAGTTCCTGATGGACAGCTGGTACTGGGCCGGCTGGTGGGACCGCATCGCCGAGCCGTGGGTCAAGATCTCGCTGCTCGCGTGGATCTGTATCTGGGTGATCCCGTTCTGGTTCCTGCTCGGCCAGGTGCCGAAGAAGACCTGGTGGTTCATCGGCCCGGTCGCGTGTGTCTCGCTGTTCGGCTTCTGGCTCGAGCGCAACGTGCTGATCTGGCCGTCGCTCGCGCCCACCGACACCTTCGCGTTCTGCGGCCCCGCCCAGATCGCGATCGCGCTCGGCTTCCTCGGCGCCTTCGTCCTCGCCGGCATGCTCTACCGCAGCCGCTTCATGGCGGTGCCGGTGAAGCACTGAAGCTGGTTCGCGCTTTTCCACTTCTTGGGGCCGCTTCTCGATCCTCTGGAGAGTGGATCACGTGACTGCGGGAGCTCGATTCGTCGTAGGCACGGGTCGCTGCGGATCGACCCTGCTCTCCCGGATGCTTCGCTGCAACACGCGCGTGCTGGAGCTGTCGGAGTTCATCGTGGGCCTCGACTGGAACAAGCGCTTCCAGCAGGACCCAATGACCGGCGGCGATTACGCCGAACTCCTGCGCGCGCCTCATCCTCTCGTGTCCCTCGTGCTCCAGCGGGGATATTGCCCCGAGGAGGTCACTTACCCGTTCGGCTCGCCTGCGGCCCGGTATGCGCCAAGGGACGCCATCCCGTGGCCACTGGCGGCGTCACTACCGTCCGTTGACCCCGATCCAGACGGGCTATTCGACGAAGCCCTGGCGTTCTGCAGTCGCCAACCGCTAAATCGCCCGGGACCCCATACGCGCGATCTGTTCGAATTCCTCACGCGCCGACTGCGAAGAGACGTCTGGGTGGAGCGGTCTGCTGGCTCTCTCACCTATCTCGGCGAGCTCGCGAGAGAGTTCCCAGACGCAAAGTTCGTCCATCTTCACCGCCAAGGGGAAGACACCGCGCTCTCGATGCGAGAGCATCCGGTCTTCCGGCTCGCCGTGATGCTCACTTACCAGATTCCGATCGGAGAGTCTGGAGGAAACAACCAGCTGAGCGCGCTGGGGCGAGACGCGGACCACGTGTCCCGCCTGATCGCCTCCCGGCCGCCCGCGGAGTACTTCGGGCGCTGGTGGACGGAGCAGATCCGACTCGGTGTTCCGGTTGGACACGCACTCGGGCCGGATCGCTACGCCGAGGTCTCCTTCGAGGCGCTCATCGCGACGCCGAACGAGGTGCTTCGGTACATCGCCGAGTTTCTCGAGCTTCCCTTCGACGCGAATTGGCTCGACGCGGCGGCCCAGTTGATCGACTCACGCCGCGAGCTGCGGGCGGGACCGGACGCGAGCGAGCTCGCGGCGCTATCGGAGGCATGCGCACCGGGCAATGAGTTGCTCGGTCGCGAACGGAGGTCGTCCTAGTCGGCGAAAGTCGGAGACCGCGTGCGACGCTTCCGCGTCACGTAGAGACCGACTACCCCGACGAGAGCGGGCAGGACGGC